>JAQVMU010000096.1 GCA_028703475.1 Atribacterota bacterium
TTCCTGTCCCTGTGTTATTCTTGATTTAACTGAAAAAGAAATACCACCAGGTGAAGAAGTATTACTTAAAACAATCTTTGACCCTACCGGCTATGAAGGTGAAGTAAGCAAGATAGTTACCATTAAATCCAACGACCCGGAAAATCCCGAAAAGAGAATCGAGGCAACGATAACTGTACTTCGTGTCCCTAATCCTGATATTGAATTATCCGAACAGACCTTTGATTTAGGGTCAATTAGTCTTGGTGAAATTCAAAAAATTCAGTTTACAATTTCCAATACCGGTGATGCTGATTTGATAATCGAGGAGATTGTTTCAGAGGATATATTTACTAATAATCTACCAATACCGCTGACAATTCCACTAGAAGAACAGTTTGAAGCAGAAGTATACATGGAAACAAACCAATTAAAGGAGGGTGAGTTTCGCAAGGCAATACGTATTATGACCAACGATCCCCAGAATGCCAGAATCTTTATCCGTATCATGGGAAATATTGAATAAAATCAAGATAGGCAATACTCCCTATTTACAAATTAAATAGGGAGTATTATTTTTTGATAATTTCTCTGTGTTGGGCTTAAAAATTCCTTCTACTATTTTAATTAACAGCACTGATTAGAATCACAACCACAACTGCAATTTGACTGGATCTTTGGTTTTTTCTTTTCGATACCTAAGACTTTATAAACTGCTTCCCTGATTGCTTTTGCCGGTACTTCCTCATACTCCTGACCATCATAAATCACAGTACGACAGTAGGTTTCTGCCTCCAGGCAAGTTGAACATGATTCACAGTAATTTTCTGAAATCTCAATATTTAAAATATCTTCAATAGGAACTCCATTGAATAAAATTGTATTTGACTGTGGGATCTGAGTATCATCAAGTTTGGTTTCAAACCATTCTATATTAATTCCCTGAGGTTGCAGTATTCTATTTAATCTTTTAACTTCCTGATTAAGGTTCTCCCCTGTATCATAACAACGATTACAGGTCTCGCCTTCTATATCAAGATGTTTCCATTCAATTTTAAGTGTTTTCAATTTTTTTCTCCTTATATTTATAATAATCTCTTTTATTTGCAAATATCCCATAGAAAGTATTGAAGGGATACCAACTTTTTTTCAATTAAAACTTATTAACAACAGGATTTTCCTTTATCTTTTGGTGAATCTTTTACATTTTTATCATCACTTTGATCTTCAGCTATCTCTTCAATTTCTAAATTACAGCAACATGATTTTTTCTCTTTGTTTCCAAAGATCCTACCAAACAATCCTTTCTTTTCTTCTTTCTTCATTTTACGACTCCTTATTTTGATTTTATTTTTTATCTTTAGATTGCATTAAAAATATAACCACCCGTTACAGCAGTTAAAAATATGACTAACACAATGGCAGTTACTAAATTTTTCTTGAAAATAGCTGCCAGCATACTCATCTCCGGGATAGCCATTCCTGCGCCACCGATAACCAATGCTATGACTGTTCCTATATTCATCCCCTTCTGCATTAGTGAAATACCAATTGGAATAGCTGATTCTGCTCGAATATAGAGTGGCACACCGATAAGTGCAGCAATCGGTACAGCAAATAGATTATCAGGTCCGGCATATTTTAAGACAAATTCCTGAGGCAGGTAACCATAAATAATAGCTCCTATACCAACACCAATAAGCAGGTATAACAATACTCCTCTAAAATCGCTCCAGGCTTTTAGAAAGGAAAGCTTTAATTTATTCTTTAAAGATTCAGGTACTTCATCATTTAGATGTCCTTCTCCTTTTAGACGGACTTTTTTAATCAGCTTTGAACCCCCGGTCTTTTCCAGGATAATTCCGAAAATAATAGCTGCCATAAATACTATTAAAAAATATAAAATGGCTGTTTTTATGCCCATTAATACAATTAACATTCCAATGATAATTGGATTCAGCAAGGGTGAGGAAATAACAAAGGACATCACTGCACCAAAAGGGATGCCTGCTTCCAGAAAACCCAGGGTTAAGGGAATAGTTGAACAGGCACAAAATGGGGTAACAGAACCAATAATGGCACCAAATATATTGCCAATAATTCCTTTCCCGTTCATCCAGATTTTAATTTTTTCTTTTGGCAAATACATAAGGAGTAAGGCAACGAGAGCGCTAATACCCAAAAAAAGGATAGTCAGCTCCAACGTTATCATGATAAAATATTGTATAGTATTGATTAAGGTATTCAACAGCAACATTCTCCTTTCAAGTCATCTTCTAAGGCTGGTTTTAAGGATTTGTGTTCCTGTAAAGCATTTACTAAAATTTCTAAGGTAATTTTGATATCTTCTTTTTTTTCAGGTGTTAAGTGTTTCAATCTATTCTCCAGTTGTATTGTCTGATTTTCGATTATCCTTGATATTACAGCTATTCCCTTATCGGTAATGGAAACACAACAGAAACGTCCATCTCTGAGAGAATTTTTCCGGATGACATATCCTTTCCATTCCAGGCGGTTGATAATCTTTGTGGCTCCGCTTTTGGTAAAATTTAAAGCATGGCCAATAAACTGTATGGTCGATTGATCGTTTTTGTAGACTATTTTTAATGCTATGTATTCTGTAAAAGAAAGATCTCCACAGCATTTCTCGCTGATCCCATGATTACCAAAATGCCAGGCGGTCTTTTCAAGTAAACTGCAAATTGCAGCGATGCTTTTGTTCATGATTCCTCTTGTCTCTCCCCTCTCTCGGTCTATTTATAAATTCTTAAAAGAAAATCCGGGCTGAAAATATATTAACAGTAATAGTTGACATTGTCAACTGTTAACTTTTCAAAATAGTATTTTCTAATTCTCAAAATAAATTTAAAAATATTTAATATTTTTGAAAGAAATCAATTCTAATTTGTGTATAAGTAGATGAAAGCAAAAAACAAAATTCATTTTTAATGAAAAGAAAGGAAGATAAAAGATGAATAATAAAAAGATACTCGTTGTTTTATTAATAGCAGCACTTACTTTGACAATGGTAAGCATCAGCTCATTTGCTTATGCACCAAAACAGGGAAATTTTTCGGGTTGTGCAACCACCCCTAATCGCTTTACTGGCCAAAGACAGGGACCTGCGGGACAAAACTTTACTCCACCTGTTCAGAATGATGATACACCCAGGGGAATGTTTAACCTGGAGCTATCAACAGAACAGCAAGCTGAGATGAGAGAAATGATGTTAAGTTTTCAGAAAGAAACTTTAGAGCTTAGAAATCAAATTCAGTTGAAACAACTGGAGATGAGGGAATTAAAGCTGGAAGACCCGATAAATATTGAACAGATTAGAACTAAATTAGAAGAAATATCTAAATTACAGGTAGAAGTTAGAATGAAGGCTATTGAAAGACAGACTAAATTCAAAGAATTACTAACCCCTGAACAATTGGAGAACTGTGCTGCAGGATTCCAAATGCAAGGATTTAACATGGGAAATATGGGTAATGCCAGTATGAATAAAGGTTTTAACCCAGGATCTAACCATCAGTCTGTTTGCGATGACTGTGATATGGTAAACAGGGGTAACCGTGGGAATCGCTGGTAATTTGTAAGTACATTGTTAATGAATATAATTTACAATAAGGGAGAAGAGTAAACTCTTCTCCCTTTAATTGTTCTATATAAATTTCTTATTTTATAGATGAATATACAAAGAAATATATTCAAAATAGAATTAATATAACTTTTATTCTTTTTTGCACTTATAAAATTGCAAAAGTAAATAATGAATTATGATCCCTGCTAAAAAACCGAAAAACATATTACTAGCCAGGGCAATGATAATGGTTACTGCCATAGGTATCATGTCTTTGCCTGGCTTCACATCTTTGATAAACTTGGTAAGTTCTATCCCTATCATAAACATCATGGATCCTATGATTGCCCTGGGAAAAACAGAAAATAGACTGGCGATGGATACTGAAAGGAACAATCCCATGGTAATTTCCAATAAACCTTCTATGATGTTAGTTCCTCCGGTACGTGCCCCGAAATAATATTGCCCGGCCAATCCTCCTGCACCGTGACAGGTAGGCATTCCGCCTAAAAAAGGGAGTATGACATTCATAATCCCCTGGTTCCAGGCAAGCTGTCTTGCCGGCACATTTCTTCCTGGCCAGTAGGTTTTTATCAAAGAAGAGGTAGCAATAGTAGCATTGGTAGCAGTTAAGGGAACCTGGGCAAAACCAGCCAATAACAGGGTCTGCCAAATTTCTTTTAATGAGAACCTGGTAAAGGTTGGAAAAACAAGCATTGGCGAACTTATTTGGACAAACTGTCCTTTAAATAACATAATTACTATACCAATAACCATCAGGACGATAGCGGCAGGAGCATAGCGGTTTTGTCGTAATAGCAACACAATAATGATTGAGACAATCCCAATCATCCACCAGGTGGATATCATCTTGTAGGCTTCCATAGCCAATAATATCCCCAGGGTAATTTGTATTCCACGAATTACTGAATTTGGTGTTACCTTTGCAATCCAGTCGATAATTCCGGTCAGTGCCAGAATAATCCAGATAATTCCCATTCCAAACCCGGAGGCATAGACCATAGAAGGGG
>JAQVMU010000097.1 GCA_028703475.1 Atribacterota bacterium
CCACCCTGGTCGATAGCAACATCAACAATGACTGAATTCTCCGGCATCATTTTTACCATATCTTCAGTAATTACCTTAGGAGCAGTTGCACCAGGGATCAGGGCAGCTCCAATTACTGCATCAGCATCTTTAATTTCCTGTTCGATGTTATTTTGATTAGAGACGAGGAAGTTAACATTCTTGGGCATAATGTCGTCTAAATATTTTAAACGATCCAGGTTGATATCTAGGATTGTCACATTGGCACCGATGCCCGCGGTAACTTTAGCAGCATTGGTACCAACTGTTCCTCCACCAATAACAACTACCTTGGCTGGCTTTACTCCAGTTACACCACCCATTAAAACACCACGGCCTCCATAGGGTAGTGCTAAATAATAGGCAGCGATATGACCAGCCATTTTTCCGGCAACCTCGCTCATGGGAGACAACAGTGGTAAATATCTATTTTGAGTTTCTACTGTCTCATAAGCAATACATATACTATTACTATCTATCATTCCTTGAGTTAATTCCCGTGATGCGGCAAAATGGAAATAGGTAAATACAATTTGTCCAGGCTTGATCATTGGATATTCAACGGGCATAGGTTCTTTGACCTTCATAATCATGTCAGATTGTCCAAAAACTTTCTCGGCTGTATCTTGAATAGACGCACCGGCATCACTATATTCCCTGTCAGATATTCCGCTTCCTAATCCCGCTGCTTTTTGGACTAATACTTTATGGCCTGATTGCGTAAATGCTCTGACACCTGCTGGAGTAATAGCAACCCGGTTTTCATTATTTTTTATCTCTTTAGGTATTCCTATAATCATTATAGATCAAATCCTCCTTCTAAAACTATGGATGAGGGTTTACAATATGTCAATACCCTCATCCATAAAATAAAAAAATCTAAATTTTTAACATTTCGGGATTAGAAAAGTATTCTTTAACCTGTTCGGCCATAACTCCGCTTAAGAATAATAGTCCTATCAAATTTGGGATAGCCATAGCACCATTTAAGGCATCTGTAAGTAGCCACACAAATGGCACTTCGACAACTGAGCCAAGAAAAGCAACAATAACAAAAAGCCAGGCATATGGCATAACCACAGAAGGACCAAGAATAAAACGGGAACATTGTTGACCATAATAACACCAGGTTATAATAGTAGAAAAACCGAATAATAATGAACCCAGGGCTACAATAGGTCCACCTATACCTCCTAATACGGTTCCAAAGGCATGAGCGGTTAGTTGGGTACTTGTGTATCCTGTTCCCAATGAATCAGTTAGAAGAATGACCAGGGCAGTCATAGAACAGATAATAAGGGTATCAATCATTACATCAATCATGGCGATTGAACCCTGTCTTACAGGGTGCTTTGTCCTGGCGACAGCATTGGCGATACTTCCGCTTCCTAATCCTGCTTCATTAGAGAAGATGCCCCGTGCAACACCAAAGCGCATTGCCTGAGCGACTGTCGCACCGGCAAACCCTCCAAAAGCAGCTTTACCGGAAAAGGCACTTCTAAATATTTCTCCAATTGCCCAGGGAACCATATTTATTCTGGAAATAATAACAATTAAGGCACCAATAATGTAAAAAAGTGCCATAAACGGGACCAGGTACTCTGTTACAGAACCAATTCGTTTTATTCCTCCAACGACAACCAGCCAGAGAAGTACTGCCAGGACAATTCCAGTTATAATCTGTGGAATACCAAAAACACTGTTTCCAACCAAAGCCATGGAGTTGGTCTGCACCATATCGCCAATTCCAAAGGCAGCCAGGGCACCGAATAAGGCAAAAATCCATCCCAGCCATTTTTGCCCCAACCCTCTTTCTATGAAATACATTGTGCCACCAGCCAGGGCACCGTCTTTATCTTTAATTCTATATTTTACACCTAATGTAGCCTCACATAGCTTTGTTGCCATACCAACCAACGCGATAATCCACATCCACAAGACAGCCCCAGGACCACCTGCCGCAATAGCAGTTGCAACACCAGCAATATTACCATTTCCTACAGTTGCTGCAAGGGTCGCCGTTAGGGCTTGAAAGGGTGTAATTTCTCCTTCATCCTGCTCACTCTGATCTTTTCTTGTAAGACCGTTGAAAATTAATTTCCAGCCATGTCCGGAATGCTTAAATTGAGGGAAACCTAAGCGAATTGTTAAGAAAAGACCCGTACCCGCTAAAATAATTAACATAGGGGGACCCCAGACAAAATCGTCAACAATTGTGAGAAAGTTCATAATTGCAGTCATATTTTGAACCTCCTAATATCTTTAATATTATTAACCCAACCTTGTTATTGTGATAATTGTTTTAAAAATATTTACCACCTCATTTCTAGATGATTAAAAGCAAAACTCCTTTCATTTAATAATATTTTAACTGTGTTGACATGTTTAAAATTGTATAACTTTTTAAATTGAAAGTCTCTAAATATAAGTATAATAATATTGATTTACATATTCTTGGTATTAAATGAACCGTTAACGGTATATTTCTTAGAAAAAATAAGCTATTTAAAAGTTTACATATTATATGATAAGAAATCTATTGGAAATGGAAAAGTAGTACTATTTTAAAAAAAATATTATTTAAATTATTATATTTATAGTATGATAGGCATAATATAATGGTATCTGGTAAGCAATTTTGGATAATATTAGTTCTCATATTTTTAAAGAGCGACGATAAGATACAAAAATGTTACCCCCCCCGGCTTTTAATGGGAGGGGTAAGTTGATTAAAAAACTTATCTTTTATTAACCGGTAGCAAAAAGGGTATATTTACTACTTCAGCTGCAACAGGTCGGTTTCTGATTATGACATTTATCTTAGTACCTATTTCTGAATATACCTTATCTATTAATGCCATTGCATAAACTTTCTTTAAAGAAGGGCAATAATTGCCTGAAGTAATATATCCTATTTTTTTGTTGTTATACCATACTTCCATCCCATGACGTGGTATGCCTCCTTGAGGTACAGAAAGTCCGACTAATTTTCGTTTAGTTCCTTCTTGTTGAACTTTAAGCAAAGATTCTTTACCGATAAAATCTTTCTTATTAAGTTTAACAGTCCAGTCTTGCCCGCTTTCCAGAGGATTTATTGTTTCATCAATTTCATTACCATAAAGCCAATAACCTACTTCAAAACGTGTGGTGTCTCTTGAGCCTAATCCACAGGGCTTTATATCGTATTTAATGCCTTCTTCAAGTGAGTTATTCCAGATATCGATGATGTCTGAGCTATTAGTTGTGTAAATTTCAAAACCATCTTCCCCGGTATAGCCAGTTCTAGAAATTAAAACTTCTTTCCCGAAAAGAATTCCATAAATAAACTGAAATCTTTTTAAATCCGATAAGAAAATATCACTTTTAAAAAATGGATTTAATAATTTTTCTGCAAGAGGTCCCTGTATTGCAACTTCACCATATTCTTTGCTCTTGTTTGTTATTTTTACATCAAAACCAGTACTTTGCTCTTTAATCCAATTCATATCCTTTTCTGAATAACCGGGAGATGCATTTACCACTAAAAGTATAAATCGGTTACTAATTTTATAAACAAAAAGGTCATCAACCTGGCCTCCATGAGGGTAACACATAGGTGAATATTTTATATAGCCATCTTTTATATTAGTTATCTTATTGGTAAGCAAATAATCTACAAAAGGTAGGGCGTCTTTTCCCTTAATTTCAATTTCTCCCATATGGCATACATCAAAGATACCCACTTTTTGCCTGACAGTTAAATGCTCTTCAATAATACTGCTATATTGAACAGGCATATCAAAACCATCAAAGGGAATCATACGAGCATTTAATTTTATATGCTCCTGATGGAGTGGAGTCAATAATAATTCATTATTATTATTATTATCAGTCATTACATCCTCCTTTTAAAAGTTAATATTTTCTTCCGAATAATTTAATTTGTCTTTATTTTGTAATTCATCATCATAGGTTAAAATAGCTTGTTTTACTGCCAGAGCATCATCAGTTTGACTAATAGGTGTGATATGGGGTGCAGTTTTTAATAAATCAGGACTGTCCTTTGCTTCATGGGAAATTTTAATCATAATATTGATGAAATCATCTAAAATTTCCTTACCTTCTGACTCTGGTGATTCAATCATAATTGTTTCATCAGCATAAGGTTCAAAATGAGGAAAATATATGGTAGGTGGGTGGTATCCATAATCCATCAATCTTTTTGCAATTTGCAAAGTTTTTATTCCATATTTTTTGTATTCACGTCCGGTCAAAGTGCATTCATGTCCACAAAAACGATCATAGGCTGGTTTGTAATATTCTTTTAATTTAGCCAGGATATAATTAGCATTTATAATACTATTTTTTGAGGCTTCATAAAGAAATTCCGGACCCAGGGACAAAATCCAACACAGTGTTTTAACTAATACTGAAAAATTTCCCCAAAAACTGCGAATCATACCTATGCTTTTTGAGCCAACGTCCTTAAATATATACATATTTTTATCAGAATCAAAATCAATCAATGGTGTAGGTAGATAGGGGATGAGGTCACTCTTAACACCAAT
>JAQVMU010000098.1 GCA_028703475.1 Atribacterota bacterium
TCTGCCTTTAAATTTGCAGTGCTCTGTGATGCCCAGGGAGGCTATGACAATCAAACAGAAATATTCAAAAAGGTAAAGGAAGAGGATGTAGATTTTATTCTCTACCTGGGAGACTTTACAGATACCGGTAATCAAGAGGAATGGGATATCTGGTTTGGGACTGGAGAAGGTGTTTTAGAAAATGTTACCTTGATGGGAATACATGGAAATCATGAAGGGGATAGGGATACTTATTGGAATCAGTTTGCTTTCCCGAATAACGAAAGATGGTATTCTATTGATTATGGAAATGTTCATTTTGCATTTTTGCATACACATACCCAGGATTATGTAGCAGAGCAACGCCCCTGGCTTCTGCAAGACCTCCGGGAAAACAATAATACCTGGACAATAGCAATGGGGCATAAACCGGTTTATTCTTCTGTATTGGAAAAGCCTGAGTATCAATTTTTAATTGATTACTGGGTTGATATATTTGAAAAATACGGTGTAGACTTATATTTTTCCGGACATAACCATTGCTATGAAAGAACATGGCCAATTAAAAATGGCAGTATTAACAGAGAAGGTATTACACATATTACTCATGGACCTTCCGGTGATAAATTTTATACCGTTGGTAATCAATGGTGGTCGGCTGTAATAAAACCTAAAACTCCCATGTATTCAATCTACAGTGTTGAGGGGTCACTGATCAAGGTACAAGCCAGGGATATTGACGGTAGAGTGGTTGATGAATTTAGCCTAGAACATCCATATTTTTAACTTAACCTTTGCTTATTTTTAAATATAGATAAGGAGATAATTTTTTTATGAAAGGCAATAGCTTAAATAAAAAGAACATAACCATTACAATCTTAATACTGCTAATGTTGGTACTAAATTTTACAGTTATAGCTGTAAATGATCTTAATCGGGCAATCCATCTCAGCTGGCAGAATGACCCTGCTACTACCATGACCGTTATGTGGCGTTCTGAACCGGGAGCAGAGGGAACTTTAGAGTATGGAATAGACTCTAACTATGCACACTCTTTAGAAAGTGAAATCAACAGTTATAAGTTTGGAAGAACGGAAGTCTGCTGGCATACTGCCGAGATTACCGGCTTAGAGCCAAACACAATATATCATTATAAGTTGAATACTTCTGAACCCTGGCAGAGTGAAGATCACACCTTTAAAACTGCACTTGCTAAAGGAGATGGCAAATCTTTTAAATTTGTCACTTTCTGTGATGTTCAGGGTGGTTATGATAATTTTGAAAAAGCCCTACGGGAAATAAAAAAAGAGAATCCGGATCTTCTCCTGTATCTTGGAGATTTTACCACTTCCGGGACTCAGATAGAGTATGATAGGTGGTTTGAGTGTGGTGAAGATATTTTTGCTGAAGTTCCATTAATGTCAGTACGTGGAAATGTTGATAGTGATCCAATATATTTAGAACAGTTTGCATTTCCAGGTAATAAAAGATGGTTTTCAATTGATTACGGAAATGTCCATTTCGTTTTTTTATCAACAATGACAGAGGCTGAGGCAGCAGAACAGCGCCCCTGGCTTCTGAAAGACCTTCGAGAAAACAATAATACCTGGACTATTGCCATGGGTCATAAGCCAGTTTTTGGCTCCGCTGCTCAAAATGGTCCTGAGCTTTACCTAGTTGATAATTGGGCAGATTTATTTGAAGATTATGGAGTCGATCTTTATTTAAACGGACATGAACATAGTTATGAACGAACCTGGCCACTTAAAGAAGGGAAGATTGACAGAGAGGGGGTCATCTATATTACAAATGGTAGTGTAGGAAATGAATACTATCCTGCAGTAGAAACATGGTTGACTGCTAAAGCAGTAGGAGAATTGTGTTATACAGTTTTTACTGTAGAGGGTTCTCAAATAAAAGGTATAGTAAAACAATTTGAAGATGGTTCTATACTGGATGAATTTAGCCTGGAACATCCTTATTTTTAGCTTGGAGAATTTTATTAATGTAAAAATAAAGAATAGGAGGCTAATATGAAAATTAATAGATTTTATAAAAAAATGATTTCCATTGGTGGCTTAGTGGCATTAACTTTACTTCTACTATTTACATTTGCAGCTGCCCAGGATTTTCCCCGAGGCATTCATCTCAGCTGGCAGAATGACCCTGCTACCACCATGACTGTCATGTGGCGTTCTGAACCGGGATCCGAGGGATATGTGGAATATGGTAAAGACTCTGATTTTACTTTCTCTATTGAGGGGAAAACTCATAACTATAGATATGGAAGAACCGAAGTACACTGGCATACTGCTGAGATTACTGGCTTAGAACCAAACACCATTTATAATTATAGAGTTAAAACTTCAGAACCATGGGAAAGTCAAGAGCATACCTTTAAAACAGCAGTTTCAAAATGGGATAATACGCCCTTTAAATTTGCAGTGATGTGTGATGCCCAGGGTGGTTATGATAATCAGAAAGAAATATTTAAATTAGTAAAGGAAGAAAATGTTGATTTTATTCTCTACCTGGGAGATTTTACCGATACGGGAAATCAGCAGGAATGGGATATCTGGTTTGTGACCGGTGAAGGAGTTTTAGAAGATGTGCCATTGATGGGGGTACATGGAAATCATGAAGGTGATCAAAAAACCTACTGGGAACAATTTGCCTTCCCTGGCAATGAAAGGTGGTATTCTATTGACTATGGAAATACACATTTTGTTTTTTTGTTAGCTGCCAGTGAGCCTTTGGCTGCCGAACAGCGTCCCTGGATTCTGAAGGACCTTCGGGAGAATAACAATACCTGGACAATAGCTATGGGGCATATACCGATTTATTCAGCAGGATTAAATCATGGTGAATCTCAATATTTAATGGACCATTGGCTTGATATATTTGAGAAATATGGTGTTGATATGTATTTTGGTGCCCATAATCATGTGTATGAAAGAACCTGGCCTATTAAGGGTGGAAGTATCAACAGGGAAGGCATAACTCATATTACTCATGGCCCCTCAGGAGATAAATTTTATACTGTTGGAGAAAGATGGTGGACTGCCGAATATTTAGAAAATGCTCCTATGTATTCTATTTACAGTGTTGAAGGATCATTAATTAAAGCACAAGCAAAAACCATAGATGGTACAGTTGTTGATACCTTTGAAGTTGAGCATCCTTATTTTTAGGTTTTAATTAAAACAAAATAGTGATTTTTGTAACTAAGTAGATTAAATAAATAGCTTATAAATGAAGATTTGTCAATTTATCCCTTTGGGGAACTAGTGCTTTCTATCTTGAAAAATTATATTCATTAAAGAATTAAACAGCAAAAATTGTTACTCTTATAGTGATACTAAAAAATATTGATTTTATAGTTTTCTTTAGGGAGCTAAAAAAACAAAAAAATGGAGGTGATAGGGAGAATATACCAGGAATAACTGGGCACTTTAAAAAACTATTATTGAAGTGCGTGCTTTTTATCCCAGAAAAATAACAAGGAGGTTATAAGGAAAATGGGAAAAAAATTTACAATAACAATTAGCTTGATATTAGTGATGTTGTTGGCAATTGGATCGTTAAGTGTTATTTCTGCTCAGGAAGCCATTAGAATTGGATTAGAAGCTGAAATGACACGTTATAAACTCTGGTGTGCTGTAGCTGAAGATAAGCTGTTTATCTTTGGAGGAGGTGACTGGGAGGAACCTGTTCCTACTGAATATTATGATTTCAATACAGAAGTATGGGGTATTTATGGTGTAGAATCATATCCTCCAGGTGGCAAAAACGGTGTTGTGGTATCTGTTAATAATCATTTATATGGTTTTGCCGGAGAAAATGAGGCTGGTACAAATAAAAAATGCTTCATTTTTGATATCGAAAAAGGAGAATGGGAAGAACTTCCTGGAGAAGCAACCATGGGGCACTATGATGGTGGAGCAGCTGTGATTGGTAGTAAGGTTTATCTAATAGGCGGAGAAGATGATAGATTGTCAAATGAAGGATTCGATTATTCCAAAGCAGTAGATATCTATGATACTGAAACTGATAGTTGGGAGTTGGGACCGGAATGTCCTCTACCCCGTCAGGACACCTGGGCAGTTGCTTTAGGAACAAAAGTATATCTTTTAGGTGGACAGGGTGGAAATGAAACAGATGCCCCGACAGATAGTGTACTGATTTTGGATACAGAGACCAATGAGTGGTCTGAAGGTCCAAGCCTGCCATATACCTGGGAAAATCCAAGAGCGGCTGTTGTAAATGATAAATTATATATCATGAGTGGTAAAGGTGAAGGTGGTTACTTTACTTTTGAGCTGGATTCTGAGGTTGGTGAATGGAAAGAAATGGAATCTTATAATGTAGTAACAAGATATGGTTGTGGCATTACAGTCTATGAAGATGAAATTTATCTTGCATGTGGTCGTGATATGAATGGTGAAGAGCTTAACTCGATAGAACTTTATAATCCAGCAGCAGATAGTTATGCTGAATAAGAAAAACAAATAATTTATTGAGAAAAATACTTGAATTTTAAAACATAAAGATATTTTTATTAGTGATGTGGGCTAACCTTCT
>JAQVMU010000099.1 GCA_028703475.1 Atribacterota bacterium
AAAGTTTCCTGGCAGGAAATATAGTATATTATAATTGATTGTATTATAATAGTATATAAATAACAAACAACTTAAAGATAGACCAATAGAATATAATTTTATAAAAAAAGTATCAAATAATGTAAAATAAATTGCCATTTAAAAAATAATTATATATAATGAAAAAAAGTTTATTCATTTGTTATTAGTTAATGTTTAGCGTATGTCAGTTAAGTATCTGTAATTAATTACTAACTATTATTTTGTAAGTTGAATTTAAAATAAGATTTTTGGGTTTTAAAGAGTTGCAAATTTGTACTTTATAATTGTTTTGTAATTTATTTGTTTTAAACTATAAACTGTAAACTGAAAACTAAAAAATGATAACTTGATTTTACATCTCCTCCCCCTTGAGGGGGGAGGATAAAGGTGCGGGTGAAATAGTCCCCCTCACCCTGACCCTCTCCCTCCGAGGGGAGAGGGAAGTAAACTGAAAACATTATTTTAAACGATATACGGTATATGTAATACGATATACGATTTTACAAGGAGTAAAGATGTTAGCAATTGACTTTGGTGCTCGATCAATAAAGGCAGTACAACTTAGCAGGACGGGAAAAGGTTTTCGCATTGATAATTTTGGCATTGTACTGACTCCTCCTGATAGTATTATGCACGGAGAAATTAAAGATTCAGACTTGGTAACCCAGGCGCTGGAAAAGATGCTCAGAAAAAAAGGAATACGTGAGAAAAAAGGAATTATTGCTATTACCGGACAGAAAGTTATCGTACGGGAAATTACCACTCCTATAATGAATGAAAAGGAACTTATCGAAGGCTTGCAATGGGAAGCACCAAAATATGTCCCTTATGACTTAAAGGAATCTTTGCTTGATGCTAAAAAAATTGAAGAATTAGAAGAAAAAGAAGGCAGCCAGATGATGAAAGTTTTACTGGTAGCCGCTCCCAAAAGCATTGTAGATCAGCAGATTACCGTTTTAAAAAATGTCAGGATACAACCCAAGGTAGTTGATATTGTTTCAAATGCGCAGATGCGTGCCTTTGACAGCTATCTTTTGCCTGCTCCCTCTAATGAAGAAGATGGAACAAAAATGGATGTAATTATTTCTATGGGGGCTAGTACTACTGAAATTACCTTAATTGAAGGTGACAGGCTAAAATTTACCCGTACTATTTTAAAGGGCGGAGATGATATTAACAGGTTATTGGTAAAAGAACTGGAGATTACCTTTGATGAAGCAGAGAGATTAAAAAGAAGAGTAGGATTAACTCCTGTAAAATTGCAGGAAAATAAAGATAATGAACAGGAAGCTTCTCCTGAACATGAACATGAAGAAAAAAACATGAAGAATACTGAGGAAGAAGATGAAATCCCAAATAAGGAGCAGGTTACAAAGCTCATTAGAATCGGTGTTAATGATATATTCAATGAAATAAGAAAATCATTGAACTATTACAAAACCCAATACCAGAAAGTTGCTTACCAGAGAATTATTTTAACTGGAGGAATGGCAGCTATGTCTAATATCGGGCAAGCTCTTAAGCAGCAGTTTGGTATAACAATAGTAATGGCAAACCCGTTGAAGGGTATAGACATTAACCAGGGTGATGTGAATATAGATAATTTGGAAAGATATAAGCGTTCCTTGGCTACTGCCATAGGTCTGGCAAAAAGAGAAAGGTAAGAATTATAGGTTATGGCAAAAAATACAAACATAATTCGTGATATTAATCTTCTACCGGAAGAGTATAAAGAAAAAGAGAAGTTTAATATTTTCAGGGTGCTGATAATCTTGCTTGTTCTTGTTTTATTTGCCGGATCAGCATATATGTATTATAGCCTCGAGAATACTATTTTTACTAAGGAAAATGAAGTCAATAATCTGCAAGTGCAGCTTGCCGCAATTAATAAAGTGATTCAGGAAGTAAGGAATCTGGAAAAAGATAAGGCTGAATTAGCAGAACGTGTTGAGGTTATCGAGGGGTTAATAAGGAATCAGTCACGTCTTACAAGAGTTTTAGGTGATTTTAGCGAAACTACTTTACCTGAAGTATGGCTGAGCAATTTAAGTATTAATGCCAATCAAACTTTCAGCTTTTCTGCAAACACTTTTAATAATTATCTTGTTGCTCAATATATGAATACACTAAAAGACCATGAGCGTTTTGATGCAATAGAACTGCAGTATATTCGAAAACAGAGTACCAGGATTCAGGAATATGATAGAAGTGTCGATACGGTTAATTTTCAACTATCCGGTGTTTTTACTCCTTATCGTATGCCGGAAGAAACTGACAATTTACAGGGTAAATAAAGGGGAAATATTTTGAAATTAAACAAAAGGATGAAGATAATAATATTTATAATTTTTCTTATCGTTTTTGCATATCTTAACTATTCCTTTATTTATCAGCCGAGAAAAGACAGAATTGATAATTTAGATCAACAAATATATTCTCTAAATAATCAGATTGCCGAGGGTAAGCGAATTGCTGCCAGACTCGAGGATTTAAAACTGGAATACCAGGAACTCACAGAAAGATTAGTATTTGTGGAAGTATTATTGCCAAAGGAGAAAGATATTCCGGATTTCTTAGTTCTTCTGCAGGAAACAATGGATGAATTCAATATTGATTTTTCAAATTTTTCACCACAAAATTTAACCCAGGAAAGAGATGCTATTTATGCGCGTTTACCAATTAACTTAACATATACAGCAAATTATTTTGAAATAATTAAGTTTCTGGATAGGTTAGAAAATTTCCCCAGAATTGTTGATGTAAGAGATTTAAGGCTTAATCCGACAGGCGATGAGGGGAATGTTAATGTAACAATGAATATGTTTACCTATGTTTTAATGAAAGGAAATCAGTAAATTGAGCAGATTAAATCGTTTTTTATTAGTTATATTAATTATATTGGCTGTAATAACTGCCATTTATTGGTTTAAACCTGATATCATTGATTCTTTATTTGCACTTAATCCTTTTGGAGGGGGTCAGCGAGAACAGACTGTATCCGAAAACACTTCTGTAGCTGTTTCTTCAAGAACTAACACATCAAATGTTTCAGGTTCTGTTTCTAATGGTGAAAATGGTGTAGTATCAGAGGAAGAGGAAATTGAAGAGGAACTGTCTCTATTTGAAAAAGAGATCAGACAGAGACATGAAAGCTACCAGACAAAAGTATATACATATGAGCCTTACGAAATACCTGTATCACGCAATCCATTCCAGAGAGTAGTAAGCACAGTATATCTGGAAGAAGAGGAGCAAGAAATAGCCGGAACACTAAATTCTGAAGAAGCCGTGCGCCGCTTTGTTCAGCCGGAAATGCCTCCTAATAGTAAATTTACCGGGCTGATTTCAGCCGGAGACAATAAACTGGCTATTTTAGAAATTGACAGTGAAACCTATATTGTTAAAGAAAATGATATTATTTTAGATAAATTTTTAATTAAATCGATTACAGATGATAAAGTCATAATCGATATTAATGGTTTCGAGATTTCTTTGAATTTAGGAGGTGGGGGAGCAACCAATGAAGGATAAAATGCCAAATAACACAGAAATAAAAAGAAAGACCGGCCTGACAAACACATTAAATGGATTTATAAAAATCCAAGTTTTAATATTTTTAATATTTTTATTAATTTTTTGCTTAGCAGATACATGTTCAGCTCAGACCCAGAATAATATTACTGTAACAAATATATGGTATAGAAAAGTACCCAATTTTACCAGGGTTACAATTAAAGCCGACAAGCCAATAAGTAATTATGAAACAATGTATATTAGTGACCCGGAACGGATTGTTATTGATATTAACCAAGCTGATTATGATATTGATGAATTGGTAAAAAATACTCTATTCTTGAATATGGGCTCTGTTAAACAGGTCAGGTGCGGACAATTAGATGTTGATAAAGTACGTTTTGTAATTGATTTGTTTCAAAAGGTAGATTATGATATGGCATTGGATTCGACCGGACAGCTTCTACAAATAAATATATATGATTATTATGAATTTTTGGTTCCCGAAAAACAAGTATATACAGTTGAACCCCTTTCTGCTGACGAAATAAAGAAGATTCAGGATCAAAGGGAAGCATATGTACCTTCATTAGTTGATCAGGTTGATGTCCCTATTACATTAAATTTGAAAGAAACCGAAGTAGTTGATGCTATTCGTACATTATCAATGTTAAGTGGTGTAAATA
>JAQVMU010000100.1 GCA_028703475.1 Atribacterota bacterium
TATATATCCAATTATACGTGATATTAAAGAAGAGTTGAAAAAGACACTGCAGTCAGCAGCAACAGAGAATGACATAGTGACTGTGATTGCAGGAACCTCCGCCGGGAGTAAAGATTTTACCGTAAAAGCACTGGCAGATATTGGAGAGATACTATTTCATGGTATAGCTATAATGCCTGGTAAACCAACATTAGCCGGAATAGTACAAGGTGTACCCGTTATTGGTTTGCCAGGATACCCGGTTTCTTATTTAATCGCTGCCTGGGAATTTGTGTTGCCTTTAGTCTATAAAAATTTAAGACAAATCCCACCGGAGAGAAAAAAAGATAAGGTGTTAATGGCAAAAAAGGTTGTGTCTAAATTAGGAAATGAAGAATTCCTTCGAGTAAAACTGGCCAAAATTGAAGATAACATAATGGCATATCCTCTAAGCCGCGGAGCAGGAGTTATTTCGTCATTAGTAGAAGCCGATGCGCTTGTAAGAATACCATCTCTCAGCGAAGGTTTGAGCTTAAAAGAAGAAATTGAAGCAGAATTATTAGAGAATAATTCAAATATAGACAATACAATAATTATTATTGGAAGTCATGATCTTATATTGGATGTTTTAAGGAATAAATTACAAACCAGTTCACCAGAATTTCGCCTTGCATCCTTTCATACCGGTAGTATGGGCGGACTGTTAGCATTGAAACAGGGAATTACTCATCTTGCAACTTCTCATCTGCTGGATGTAGAAAGTGGAGATTATAATTTTCCTTATATTAGAAGCATTTTACCGGGTCAAAAAATAATTGTTGTCAATATGGCTTACAGGCAGCAGGGATTTATGGTGCCAAAAAATAACCCAAAAAATATTTTCGAAGTAAAAGATTTAGTAAGAAGTGATGTTCGATTAGTTAATAGACAAAAAGGCTCAGGGACCAGGGTTTTGTTAGATTATTTGCTTGAGAAAAGTAATATTAATCCTGCTGAAATTCAGGGTTATAACCAGGAGGAGTTTACCCATCTGATGGTAGCTTCGGCGGTTGCCAACAAAAGGGTGGATGTAGGTTTAGGGATTTTTTCAGCAGCAAAAGCTTTTGACCTGGACTTTGTTTCTCTAATTAAGGAACGTTATGATTTGATTATACCGGAAAAATATTTTAATAGCCCGGGAATAAAAAGAATATTAGGAATAATAGAAACAGATAGTTTTAAAAATCAGGTTGAGGAACTTGGTGGATATGACTTAAGCCATTGCGGAAAGGTACTGAGAAAATGAAAAAATTAATTGATAAGTATGGAAGAGAGATTACCTATTTAAGGATTTCATTGACAGATCGCTGTAATTTTAGATGCATTTATTGTTCCCCTTCTGATAAGAATTTTTGTTTTATTAAGCATCAGAATATATTGAGATTTGAAGAAATCCTGGAGATTGCTCAAGTAGCAGTCAAGATGGGTATGACCAAAATAAGACTAACCGGCGGTGAACCATTGGTAAGAAAAGGTGTCATTGCTTTTATAGAGAAATTAAGGGCTATTGAAGGGTTGGAAGATATCTCAATGACTACAAATGGGTATTATTTGAGTGAGATGGCTGAATCCTTAAAAAAGGCCGGCTTAAATCGGGTTAATATCAGTCTCGATTCCCTTCAGAGAGAAAAATTTAAAATGATTACCGGTTTTGATGGCTTAGAAAGGGTTTTACAGGCAATTGATACCTCTTTGGAATTAGGATTAGAACCTGTTAAAATTAATGTAGTTTTATTAAAGGGTATCAATGATGATGAAGTGGAAAATTTTATCCAGTTAACTTATGATAAACCATTGTATGTTAGATTTATTGAGTTAATGCCAACCAATCATGAACTTACTCAAATAAACCAGGGACACTTTGTTTCTGCTGATATTATTAAGAAAAAGATGAAAATGAAATTTCCGGACCTAAGACCAATTTCCATTGAAAAAGGCTATGGTCCGGCAGTTTATTATCAATTACCCGGAGCTAAAGGAATGGTCGGTTTTATTACAGCAGTCAGCCAGCATTTTTGTGCAAAATGTAATCGCATTCGATTAACTGCTGAAGGTAAAATAAGACCATGTTTATTTAATTCCCGGGAAGTAGAAATAAGGGACAGGTTGAGAAAAATTCCCATGAATGAAAAAGAAAAAAGGGAAAAAACTATTCAGTACTGTTTAGAAGAAGCAATAAAAATTAAGCCATTTCGACACCATATAGGAAATAAAAATCTTTCCGAATTTGATATGTCAAAAATAGGAGGATAAAAAAATGAATAATAAAAAAGCACTTTCTCACTTAAACGAAAAAGGCAGAGCTCGCATGGTTAATGTAGGCGATAAAGAAGATACCCACAGGATAGCCATTGCTGAAGGTGTAGTAAAAATGCAACCTGAAACGCTTGCTTTAATCAAAGATAAAAAAATTGCCAAAGGAGATGTTCTGGGAATTGCTCAGGTAGCAGGCATTATGGCTGCAAAGGAAACAAGTCGCATGATTCCTCTCTGCCACCCCTTAATTCTCAATAATGTAGATATGGATTTTTATTTTATGGATGAAAGAAATAGCATTTTAATACGCTCTATTGTAATGACCACCGGTAAAACAGGAGTAGAAATGGAAGCACTGCATGCTGTTTCAGTAGCAGCACTTACTATCTATGATATTTGTAAGGCAGTGGAACGGGGGATTGAAATCAGTCATATTCATCTGGTTGAGAAAGATGGAGGCAAGAGTGGTCATTATCAGGGTAAATCATATCTTAATATCAAGGAAGATATGGATAATTCTGATTCTGAAGGAGAAATGTTAAAATGAGCAATAAACAAGGTACAGTACTAGCAGTATGTATTGGAGACAGTCGGAAAAAACCTAAAAAGACAGTTGAAAATGCTGTACTTATTAAAGATTTTGGGATTAAAGGTGATGTTCATGCTGGCAGAGATCATAAACAGGTTAGTCTTCTTAGCCTGGTTAGCCTGGAAAAAAATAGAAAAGCAGGTTATGAGCTTAATTATGGAGACCTGTTTGAAAATATAGATTTCAAGGGAATTGCTGATTTATACAAATATCCCCTGGGAACATTTATTAGAATTGGAAAAGAGGTTATCTTAAGTATTACTCAGATTGGAAAAGATCATGATGTGGATATTGAAGTCCGTGGACAGAAAGTTCGCTCTATTATGCCTGTTGAAGGAATTTTTACTCGGGTAGTTAAAGGTGGCATAGTCCAGGCAGGTGATACGATTGAGGTGATAACAGAAGATGATTAAAGTTGCCATAATTACCGTAAGTGATAAGGGTGCCAGAGGACAGAGAGAGGATATTAGTGGAGAGACTATTAAATTTATCCTGGAGAAAATAGAAGCAAAGGTTGTAGAATATAAAATTGTTCCGGATGAAATTGATATGATTCAGCAAGCTATAATCAAGGCAGTTGATAGCGCAAAAGTTGATTTAGTATTAACTACAGGTGGAACCGGATTATCTGTTAGAGATGTAACTCCTGATGCTACAATGGCGGTGATTGACAAATTGGTGCCTGGCATAAGTGAGATAATTCGGATGGAAAGTTTTCAGAAAACACCAAAGGCAATTTTATCGCGAGCAATTGCCGGAATTCGCAAAAGAAGTTTAATTATAAATCTGCCGGGAAGCCCTAAAGGCGTAAGAGAATCGTTAAATGTAATTTTGGAAGCGCTGCCTCATGGTATTGATATCTTGAAAGGTGATGCGTCTGAATGTGGGAAAGAATAAATATATTTTTTTGTGATTTTTTAAAAACCAATATAATAAAATATAAATCACTATTTATTATGTATTCTTAAAGGATAATATAAATGTTTTTATCTTTTTTATTTAAGACAGTCATTATATCACTTTCCGGGGTTATGGCACCTGGACCGATAACTGCTATGACAGTGAGTAAAGGCACACAGAATCCTCATTCCGGACCAATGATTGCGATAGGACATGGTATAGTTGAATTACCCCTGATTTTGATAATCTTCTTCGGTTTTGGAAATTTCTTGGAAATTACCTGGGTAAAAGTTGCTAT
>JAQVMU010000101.1 GCA_028703475.1 Atribacterota bacterium
TCTTTTTTATAATCTAATAGGTTTCTTTCCTTTGAGCTTTTTCCTGAGAAGTAAATAATAAAATTTTCTTTTAATGCAGGATTATTATTAAACTCTACTTTTAGAAACTCTTTTAATTCATTCAATGATAAGCTATTTAAAATTGCTTCGGACTTATCTTCAGTTTTAGATTTTTTAATTATATTCTTTTCCCTATTAATAAACGAAGCAATCAGAGTAGCTATAATATGTTTGCAATAACCTCCCCAGTCATAAGGACAGCTACATTCTGCCATGATTCTATTATTTTCTTTGTAAATTGTCACCTGATAATCATACTCACCCTGAACAACAGCCGTAATTTTATCATCCGCTTGTTCCAAACTGATTACCTTGCCCATTCTAAAATATTCAATGCCTCGTTCAAAAGAACTTTCAGTGCATAAGTTTCTGATATCTTCAAGAGTTAACTTCATTTTCCCACCTAATTTAGAATATATTAGCAATATACTAGGGCTAGAAAAACTATCTGAGTTCCTCAAATTCCTTAAAAACTCTGGCCAAAGATCTTCCGAGTGTCATATTACCTCTACCTTACCTAAAATATCTCTTATATTTTTACAATCAATCATAGCAAAAACTTTATCATTATAGAAGAAGCCCTACAGTGATTTATGGTTAACAAATCCTTAGCACTATCTTCAAATTGTTTTGTTCTAAGGAAAGATTGTGATACAGATTTATTTGTGTAATTTTGCTTATATTTGATTTCCTCTTTAAAGAGTTTCAACAAATATATTCTTTACGTTTTACTCTAAAAATTCCAATAATTGGTTGAACCTATTAAAAATATCGTTCCTAACATCATCAATATATTCATCTAGTCCATTTTCCCGTTCAACCATTAAACAACCAGGGCTTGTTCTTCTTTTAAAATACTCTTTTATATTTATAAATTCATTTAAAAAATACCCGCTATCATAATAATGATGAATTTCTTTCAAAATAACATCCAAATCTTCAGCATATCTCAAAATAAAATACATATAATATAAATCTTTCGCTTGTTTCGCTTTATTCTCTCTGTCTATAAATGTTACTCCTTTATGATATAAAAATGCAGAGGGCTTTGGACATTTAATAGTGTAAATATTTTTACGCTTACCACCTTTGATTTTTAGTAAAATGTTATTTTTTATTAAAAAATCAAACTTTGCAATCTTATTAACACTTATTTTTGTTCCAAGTAAGTTTTCTAATTTCTTAACATTTACATTAGAATCAACTATAAACTCAACAGGTATGACGCCCTTTTTGTAAAAAGCAACAGGAAATATTTTTCCTATTTTTATATGATGTTGTTCATAATCTAATGAAGATAATATTTGATATATATTTTGATGATATATTTTATTGCTTTTTTCACTTAATCCAAAATCAATATCTACTGTTGTAATCGGCTCTATTGAAATATTTCTCCATAAAAAGTTGCTATACAAATAAGCTAACCAGCCACCTACAACAACAAGATCATCTAAATATTCTTTTAAATCTGCAAGTACTTCAAAAAATAATAACTCAGAATTGTGTAAATCAAGCAAGTTCTACTCCTTTTGTTAATAATAAATTTTTTAAATATTCTGCATGTTCTCTTCCTCGCGGCTGAAAGTTATATAAATCCAAATATAATTGCAGATTTGAGGCAACTGAATAACCCCCTATTTTTTGGATTTCGTTAAATATACTATTCCGGTAAAAGGGGTCTACAAAATGGATATTACCTCCTTGAACCAACTCTTTTAACCCTAAGTCCTGTCTAATTTTTAAAATATCTTTCTTCCAGCTTTTAGTTTTTATATATAAATAAATATCTGTTGTTCTAACAAAAGACGTAATTAGGTTAGCACCTGGATGCAGCGTTAAGGCATATTCCTGCTCTTTTAATACTGATTTAATTTTTTTAAGAATATTCTTATCCGGGGAATAATAGGATTCAACACCATTTTTTTCAAATTGATACCATTTTATCCAGTCAGTAATTAGCTTTTCAGGATTTGTCAAAACAGTAAAGCTTTTCGGACCCTTTTTCACTCTTTCGATATATCCCTTAATCTCCATTGACTGTAATACTTCTTGAGCCATACCAATACTTAAAAGCGTCCTTGAACTAAAATCGCGAACAACCCATTTTTTTTCAGGATTTTGCAACATTATTCGTAAAACTATCGAAGCTTTGTCCGCAAATATATTTTTAAGCTTCTTTCTTTTAGCCATAATGTTCACCTAAATAATAATGTTCACTATATATTGAACATTATATAATAAGTGAACACTAATAGTCAATAAGATTTCATTGAACTCCAATCAATCTTCCTTACACTCTTCAATCTTTCTGCTTTCAGATAGGACCACCATAGAATATCAAAAATTCCAATAAAAATCACTCTGGTAACAATAGCATTCAATTAAAGAAAGAGAATCAGGGATTTCAAATTCATTTGTAGAAAAATAAAGATTTCTTTCTATAAACACCATATGGAGAGGATTGACGCTATATATGCGCTTTGTCATTGTTATGCAAGGAGCATCAAATCATGAGATTTTAGAAAGAATATACTGATTTACAGATACACCTTCCTCTGCTGATTTAATAACCAAGTTCTTGTGCACTTCCGCTGGTACACGTAAGGTTAAATTGCCTTTATATTTTTTCATTCCAAACGGTTCTGGGATTTTTTCATTTTCTTCATTCATCCATTCAATGGTATTTTTAACAACTTCTTTAATTTCCTTTAATCCATCTTCTATTGTATCTCCATGAGCCATCAAGGAAGGAAATTCAAGGCATCTGGCAATATGAATTTTATCCTCTTCAGACCATTCTACTCTATACGTATATTTCTCAATTAGGTCATGAGTCTTCATTGTTTACCTCCAATTTCTTCAGTGCTTTTACTACTAACTTCACCTGGTATAGCTTTGCCATTTTTCCATCTTTTTGTATATTTATTCTTAGGTCCCCTTTCCATGGTGTCTTGAATATATGATGACTAACTTTAACTCTAGGTGCCCCAAAATAATTCATAAATATTTTAATCAAATCATCAAGCTTGAAATTTTTGGGATTGGACAAATATATCTTTTCTTATATTCAATGATAGTGCATATGATAGCATAAGTAAATGCCTGTATTTCTATTCTATTCTTAACACCACCTTGTATGTTACATAATTCCTACCAATAAATTAAAAATAAATAAAATTTAAAAAAGGGTTGAGGCTGATTGTAAGGAATTCTTGCAATAATGTAAGATTATGAAGCCTCTAACCCTTTTGTTTTTAATTAATTGTACTTTTGTCAGGAATAAATCTGGTCAAATAATAATTTAGCAGTCTCCTGGTCAAGATCCTTTAAGGTTTTATACTCTTTAAAGGCCTGGTTTCTTTCTCCCAATGCCAAACAAGTCATACCCAAACCATAGTGAGCATAAATATAATCAGGCTTAATATGAATAGTTTCCTGAAATAATTTTTTTGCTTGTTCATAATTTTTTAATTTTCCGTAAGCCCAGCCCAATACATAGTATGAGTCGGCATCATCGGGATTATTTTCGATTGCCTTTTTAAAAACTTCCAATGCCTTTCTGAATTGACCTGTCTCAGTGTAAGCCCATCCCAGGTTATAACAGGCATTAACATATTGAGGATCTACCCTAATCACTTTTTCATAGGACTCAACGGCCCTGTTAAACTGTTTGGTTTTATTTTAAATCCATCCCAAATAAAAATAAGCATCCTTCAATTCCTGATTAAGCCGGGTTGCTTTTTCAAAAGATTCAATTGCCTGTTCATCATTGCCTATTTTTAGATATACTATACCAAGCCTATAATAAATCTGCTCAGCTTCTTCAGGAAGGTAATGCACGGCCTTCTCTAATGCAAGAGAGGCTTC
>JAQVMU010000102.1 GCA_028703475.1 Atribacterota bacterium
GTTGGTAGATAGTAGATAGTGAATTACTATTAATTCAGTAATGAGTAAAATTGGTCTACCTGTCTGCCAGTCACCCGGTCTACCTGTCAAATACAAAAGAAAAAAATACGGAGAGTGGGTTGCAAGATAAAAATTTCGTTTTCAGTTTACAGTTTGCGGTTTTTAGTCAAAATACAAAAATTCAAGAAAAAAAGAAAATCGAACAGTCTGCTAGTTAATTTTGTATATAGTATGAAAAGCGTATGCCGTATAACGTGAAAAAACAATAAACCAAAAACAAACATTTTTATATTTATTCCCCTCTCCCCACGGAGGGAGAGGGTCAGGATGAGGGGGAGGTTCATGATTTTAAAATTAATTGGATAGGAGAGGAGGTATGCATACAAGCAATGAGTAATATAACTCTAAGAAAGGTAATTGAAAATTTTAAGCATTTACCGATTGAAGAAAAAGAATATGCATTAGAAATTTTAAAGAAACAGATTATTGAAACAAAAAGAGAAATTATTGCCATAAAAGCCAAAGAAGCCAGTTCTAATTATAAAAAAGGGGATTTTAAAGCTGGCAATGTTAAAGAATTTTATAAGGATTTAGAAAGTGATTAAAATATATTAGGACTAAGGTTTTAAACGTTCTTATAAAATGGTATGAACAAAGAAATTAAGGTAATTATTAATTAGAAGAAGGTGTTAATATAATATTCAAAGTAACTGTCGAGAAAAATGAATCTGGTTATTATGTTGGAGAAGTGCCGGCTTTGCCGGGATGTTTAAGTCAAGGTAAATCTATTGAAGAATTAAAGGTAAATATTGCGGAAGCAATCGAAGGTTGGTTGGAGGTTATGAAAATAGGTATTTTAAAGAAATTAATTAAGCAAGCTGGTTTGAATATCGATCAATTTAACAATTTATAAAAGAAAGTAATCCAACAGTAAATTTGCTTCGATTAAACCGTAAATCCAAAAGTTAAAAATAATAAACATTATCGAGTATCAAGTCAAAAGAGTATAAAAGAGTATACCGTGAAAATATAAATATAATATAAGAATTAGAAGATGCAAGTTGCAAGATAAAAGAAAAAGGCACAACTTCAGGAAATGAGTAACAAAAAACGGCAAGACTTAAGTAATGCTTTTTGTTTAGTACATGGATAATACACAGCAAGATTGAATTTTATTTGATTTTCGGATGTAATTACATTATAATTATATATAAATTATATTCATACATAAGGTGATGAAAATGAAAGCAACAATAATACCAATTGGAAATTCAAAAGGTTTGAGAATTCCAAAAGCAATATTGGAACAATGTAATATTTTAGAAGAAGTATCTTTAGAAGTAAGAGGAGATAGTATAACTATAAAACCTATCAAAAATAAGCCAAGAAAAGATTGGCATAAATATTTTAAAATAATGAAGAAAAAAGAAGAAGATAAATTACTAATTAATGAAAAGATTGACTTAGAAATGGAAGATTGGGAATGGTAATTAAGCAATATGATATTTTTCTAATTTCTTTAGATCCTACTATTGGTCATGAAATTAAAAAAGTACGTCCATGTGTAGTTATATCTCCAAATGAAATGAATGATAATATATCTACAATCATCATTGCCCCTATGACTACTCGCTCACATTCTTATCCTACTAGAATCCCAATTAAATTCGAAGATAAAAAGGGCTGGGTTGTATTAGACCAGATACGAGCCCTTGATAGAAAAAGATTTGTAAAGAAGCTTGGAAAATTAAACAAAGAAACAATTCTTAAAGTAAAGAGAGTTTTACAGGAAATGTTGGTGGAGTGATGCTGCTTCGGTCGCTTCACTCCATCCATTAGACTTATACACATAAACTTATTAAAATAATAATAAAATAAACAAGGTACCGAATAAGAAGGCTGAACAGGTATAGAGAGCGTTCAACGGCAAAACCTACATTGCGAAAAAGACCCAGCCTTCTGGATAATTAAATAAGGTAAAATATTTGCAGTTAAGATAGTCTGAGATTATAATCGTATTATGTTTAGAATAAATAATAAATATATATGGATTTTTATTGATATTTGTTTTCTTAATATTGCTTTACTATTAGCTATTGCTATTCGCTTTGGTTATGATTTAAGGCAATATTTTTTTATTTATCAACAAAATATTATATTTATAATTATTGCCTATCTGATTTTTTCTTCAATATTTCGTTTATATAATTTCTATTGGCGATATATAAGCATTAAAGAGATGTTTCATATTATCCTGGTAGTGGCACTTACTACTTTTTTTACCATGTATCTTCGCTTTTTACCTTTTGGTGGAAATATACCACGAACAGTTATTTTTCTTTTTTTCTTTTTTAGCTTATCCACATTGATTGGTAATAAGATATTTTGGCGATTTTATCATGAAAATAGATTGAAAATGAAAAAGGGAAATAACAGGATTTTAGTAGTAGGAGCAGGAGATGCTGGTGATGTTATTTCCAGGGAAATATCCAGGCGTCCTAATTTGGGTAATTTAATTGGATTTGTGGATGATGATAAGAGTAAAACCGGAATGAATATTCATGGTGGAAGGGTATTAGGAACAACAGAAGATATTCCACAATTAATTCAGAATAAAAATGTTGACCAGATTATAATCGCCATGCCCTCTGCAAGCGGGAAACAAATAAAAAGGATTGTTAATAGAATTCCTAAGAAGAGTGTTGATATAAAAACCCTACCCGGATTGTATGAATTAGTTGATGGTAATGTGAGTTATAGCAAAGTCAGGAATATAGAGATTGAGGATATATTAGGTAGAGAGCAAGTTAATCTGAACATAAAAACTATTTCTGAATATTTAACTGAAAAAACGGTCTTAATAACCGGAGCTGGCGGTTCTATCGGCAGTGAAATTGCAAGACAGGTAAGCCAGTTTCATCCGGGTACATTGATATTATTGGATAATAGTGAGAATAATCTATACAGTATTTTTTATGAGCTAAGAAATAAATATAAGAATGTAGAATTAGTCCCTTTATTATTGAATATAACAAATAAACCCAGGTTAAAAAATATTTTTCAATCAAAAAAGCCTGCTGTAGTTTTTCATGCCGCAGCTCATAAGCATGTACCTATTTTAGAATATTACCCGGAAGAGGCGATATGGAATAATATTATTGGTACAAAAAATATAGCTGCTTTGGCTGACAAATATGGGGCTGAAAGAATGATTATGATTTCCACAGATAAAGCAATTAACCCAACCAGTGTGATGGGTGTCAGTAAGAGAATTGCCGAAATGATTATGACAGATTATGGAAATAAAAGCAAAACGAGGTTTATGGCAGTACGCTTTGGAAATGTCCTGGGAAGCAGCGGAAGCGTAGTACCATTATTCAGGAAGCAAATTGCCGAAGGTGGCCCGGTTACAGTTACAGATAAAGAAGTTAAAAGATATTTTATGACTATACCTGAGGCCAGCCAATTGGTTATTCAGGCAGGAGTATTAGGAGATAGTGGCCAGGTTTTTGTATTGGATATGGGTGAACCAATCAAGGTTTATGATCTGGCGGTTGATATGATTAAACTAATGGGTTTTGAGCCCAATAAAGATATAGACATAACAATAGTGGGCTTAAGACCGGGAGAAAAGTTATTTGAAGAATTAATGACTGAGGAAGAAAAAAGTAATGCCTCCAGCCATACCTCTCATGAAAAAATATTTATTGCCAGGGTTGGTGAAGTGGATGGTGAAAAATTAGCTAAAGGTATTTCAGAATTAGAGGAGTTGGCATTAGAGGGTGATGCAGAGAAAATTATAATGAAGCTTCAGGAAATTGTCCCCAATTATAATCCTACGCGAAATAAAGATAATCTGCTGGAATATCAGTGGTAGATTGGTATCGAGT
>JAQVMU010000103.1 GCA_028703475.1 Atribacterota bacterium
ATTATATTGATGTTATTTCCCGTATTCAGATTGAAGATTTAATCCTTAAGCATCAGCCGACTATGCTGTTTGTAGAACATGACTATTCTTTTGTCAAAGCAATAACAACAAAGCAGGTTCATTTGTAGTTTAAAAAATGTTTCAAAAATTATTGACTATTGTGGTCATTATAGTGTATTATAAGAATGACCACTCTGGTCAATAAGATTATTTGTTCTGAATTTTGTTTTGAAAAGGAAAAGAGGTGGCAGTTATTTATTCACAATTTCATAGCCTGGAATCAGAAAAACAAGAACGTATCATTAATGCATCATTAAAGGAGTTTGCCCGAAATGGTTATGACAAGGCATCCACAAACGAAATTATCAAACAAGCGGGAATCTCCAAGGGCTCATTATTCAATTATTTTAATAATAAAAAGGAACTATACTTATTTTTGCTTGATTATGTAGAAAAGGTGATTAAAAAGATCTACGCTGAAGTGGATTGGAATGAACCGGATTTCTTTACCAGAATAAGACAATTGGGATTGGTAAAGTTTAAGATTTATAAAAAGTTTCCACACGCATTTAATTTTCTTAAGGCTGTATCCCATGAGGATGCAGCTGATGTGAAGCCTGCAATTAGCAAACTTAAACAGGACTTGATTGCAAGTGGCCTGGAAAAAGGCTATCAAAATATTGATTGGAGCAAATTCCGGGAAGATATTGACCGTGAAAAAATGATTAATATAATTAACTGGACCATGTTGAGCTTTGCCGAGCAACATATGAATGAACTTGATTCCATTGAAGATGTTGGAAGGGAAATCCTCAGTGAATCAGATGAATATTTTGAGATTCTGAAACAGTGTTTCTATAAAAAGGGGGAACAATAGCATGTTTATTATTGTCTCTGATTTAAAGAAGACCTACACAACGGGTATAGTTAAAAATGAGGTTTTAAAGGGTATAGAAATAAAATTAGGAAAAGGAGAGATTGGCGTCATTCTTGGCCCCTCAGGTTCGGGTAAAACCACCCTGCTGAATATCATTGGTGGTGTTGATCGGGGTGACAGCGGAAAGGTTATTGTAGATGAGATTGAAGTAGACAAGTTGAACGATGAAGAATTGACTGAATATAGAAGGGAACACATCGGTTTTGTGTTTCAGTTCTATAATCTTATTCCAAACCTTACAACCGGGGAAAATATTGAGGTAGTTTCCAATATCAGCAAATCACCCCTGGGTATGGATGAAGTCTTAGAGGCAGTAGAAATTCTTGACAAAAAGCATCGTTTTCCCAGAGAGCTGAGTGGAGGTGAACAACAAAGGGTCTCCATTGCCAGGTCTGTTGTCAGAAATCCGAAGCTGTTACTATGTGATGAGCCAACCGGAGCCCTGGATTATCAGACCTCCCGCAGTATATTAAAACTGTTGCAACAGATTAATAATAAATTTGGAACAACTATTTTGATGATAACCCACAATGCTGCCATTGCTGCCATGGGCAATAGAGTGTTTAAGCTCAGAAGCGGCATAATAGCAGATGAAACAGTCAATGAGGTAACCGTTCCCGCGGAAAGGATTGAATGGTAATGGCATTGAACAGGAGGATAATACGGATTTTCAAGGAAAATAAATTACGCTATCTGGGCATTCTTCTTCTGATTATTCTTGGAAGCTATACCTTTATCGTTGCTGCCGGACTTTCCCAAAATCTGGCTAACCTGGTCACATCCTTTACAGAAGAGCACATACAAGAAGACCTGTCCTTTTCAACAGATAAGACTATATCCGAATCCGACAGCGCACAATTAGAAAAAGAGGCTGATATCATCATTGAAGAATATTTGAGTTTTGATGCTGCCTTGTCTGATTCGCTTACATTACGGGTCTTAAGTGAAACAAAAAAGGTTAATATCCCGGCTGTAATTGAAGGACAGCCACTTTCCGGGTTGGGAGAAATACTTCTTGACCCTGCTTTTGCCAAAGCCAACAATTATCCTTTGGGGAGTCAAATAGAAGCAGCAGGTAAAAACTTCACTGTGGTGGGTTTTGTGTCTTTACCCCATTATATCTATCCGCTGAAGAATGTGAATAATATCCTGTATTCTCCAAATGATTTTGGGGTAGGCGTTATTAATCGCAAGGAATTTGAGGAATTTTCAGATATAGATAATGCTAACAGCATTTATTCAGTCAGGTTTAATAATAGAAACAGGAGCATTAATACCCAGGCAGTCGAATTACGTCAAGTCTTGCAGGAAGAAGGCTTTACCGTATCTGACTGGATTAACATTATGGATAACAAACGGGCAAGGATGGTATGGGCTTCCATCACCGGCATGAAAACCATGAGTGTACCGCTTCCGGTATTAATGTTTCTGATATCCTGCTTGATTATAGGTATCATGTTCTGGCGAATGATTCGCCGGGAATCGGTAATTATAGGTACACTTTATGCCCAGGGATACCGGCATGGCGAGTTAATGCGTCACTATATGGCCCTTCCGGTCATGCTGGCTTTTGCAGGTGGAATAATAGGAAGTCTGCTGGCTCTGCCTTTTATCAAGCCAATGGTTTTGGCCATGGTTTCCTATTATAATGTTCCTGTTCCGGGCATTGAATTCAGTTTTATAAATGTATTAATCGGGATATTAACGCCTATCCTGTTTTTAGGTCTCAGCAGTTATCTGGTGATTCGTTCGGAATTAAAGCGTTCACCGGCAGATCTGATGAAAGGGGATATACAAAACAGCAAGGTAAATGTGCTGGAGCGAGCTATAAAATTAGATAGGTTTAAATTCAGTACAAAATTCAAACTGCGTGAGCAGTTTAGAAGTATCTCACGGCTTTTGTTCCTATTCCTGGGTGTTACCAGTGCCTCTGTCCTGATGCTCTTTGGTTTTACCATTATGAACTCTATGAACCATGCATTCAAATCTTTAGATGTATACCAGTTTGACTACGAATATTCTTTCAGGGAAATGCAGTTTGGTGAATTGCCGGAAGGAGCAGAAGCCTTTAATGCAGGGAAATTTTATCCTGAAAATAAGGAAGAAATTGAGTTTTATATATCCGGGATAGAGCCCGATTCAGAGCTTGTAATGCTAAAAGATGGCAAGGGGAACCTCATTCCTAACAACCAGACAAATATTACAAAAGCTCTGGCCAATCGGCTGGATATTAAAGCCGGTGACAATGTCACCTTCATCAACAAAGAAGATGGAAAATCCTACTCCTTTCAGATTGATGCTGTCGCTGATTCTTATATCGAGCAGTTTTTATATATGCCGATTGCAGAGTTTAACCAAAAAATGGGGCTTCCGGAAAACAGTTATATGGGTCTGTTCAGCACGAGAAAACTTGGTATTCCTGACGAAATGCTTTTAGGAACAAAATCCATGGCTGAATTGCCTGAGGCAATAGATGAATTTATGGGACAGTTGAATTCCATGGTAGTATTGATGACTATTGTATCCAGTATTGTTGCCTTGATTATTCTCTACCTGGTAACCTCACTGATTATTGAGGAAAACAAAAATACCATTTCACTCTTCAAGATATTTGGCTATCGACGCCGGGAGATTCGGTCTCTGATATTAAACAGCTCCACCCTGGTTATTGTGTTCGGATTTATAGTTGCTATTCCTATTGCTTTGGTGTCAATGGGTGCATTGTATGGTTATCTCGGCAATATAATTAATTTAATGCTGCCAACAATTATTAGTCCCCTTTATGTGCTAATATCTTTTATAGCCATCATGTTGACCTATCAGTTAAGCAAGCTGATTTGTGCAAAGAGCATAGAGGTAGTTTCCATGAGCGAAGCCTTAAAAGCAGGAGTGGATTAAAAAATTTTGTCACGGAAAAGGTTCTAACAAAGATCAGGTTGGGGTTTT
>JAQVMU010000104.1 GCA_028703475.1 Atribacterota bacterium
AAGCACCCAAATCCATTGAGGCTTCTTCCAATGAGGGATCGATAGCCTCTAATACACCGTATAATACCAAAAAAGCGGTTGGGCTATAAGCAATGGTTTCCACTAAAACGAGTCCGCTTAATCCATAAATAGAATAATTACCTATTATACTTTTAACCCAGGGAGTGAAGCTTCCAGCCCTTCCAAAAAGAAGAATTGCTGCCAGTGCAACTATGAAGGGAGGAGAGATAATTGGGAAAGTAGCTGTTGTCCTGAAAAAATTTTTAAAAGGAAGTGATGTTCTTGTTAAAGCATAGGCAAAAATAAATCCGGCTATACTCCCAAGAGTGGCTGTATAAATACCTAGAATTATACTATTAAAAAAGGGTTGAATAAAGTATCTCTTAGAAAATATAGCAACATAATTTGAAAAATCCCACTTGCCACCAATATAAACACTGTTTTTTACAACCTGGAATATAGGAAAAACTACAAAAGTAAATAGAAAATAAAAAATAAGTAATATAAGTAGAAACAGTATTGGTTCTTTCCAAATTAATCTTAATTGACCGGTGATTTCATGAATTTGTCTATTTCTATCATTATTCATAAATCTTAATACCACTAAAAAATAAGGTAATCCCTGTTGCTCCTTGTCTAAAAATAACATTAGATTTATTAGCAACAGGGATGGTTAATTATAGAAATCATCTGAAATTACTTACCGATTCTGTCTCTCCATGCTCCTACCCAGTCATCTTTACTTTCTCCAGCCAGTATATGGTCATATTCTATTAGACTGACATCATCAAGGGTAACTGAACCTTCTGCAACTGTAGCTTTGGGGTTAACCGGAAGACGACTGTATTGCTGGAAAAGATTTTGCGCTTCAACTGAGTAACACCAATTAATAAACTGTTTTCCCAATTCTGGTTCAGGTCCACCTTTAATTAGAGACAATCCTCCAACTTCATAGCCGGTTCCATCTTCAGGGAAGGTCATAACAACAGGGTATCCTGTGTTAATTCCCTTTGCAATTATGTCATGCGAGAAGGCAATTCCTACTGCAATTTCACCTAAGCCGACCATGCCAATACAAGCAGTTCCAGACTGAGTATACTGGAAAACACTATGTCTATCAAATTCTTCCCACCAATCCAAAGCATTTTCCATACCCCACATTTGGACTAATGTCGCAAAAGTAGTGTAGGCTGTTCCGGAAGTATATGGATAAGCCAGAGCTACATTTTCTTTAAATATCGGATTAAGTAAATCATCCCAGCTGGTTGGGGCTTCTACATTATTTTCTTCTAGAAAATTAGTGTTTGTAATAAAACCTATAGCACCAGTGTAAAATCCTGTCCATGCCCAATCATCTGCATGTAGTAATTCTGGTAGGTCGAAGTCGATATTGGGTTTGTATGGTTCCAGTAGGCCTTTTGAAGCTGCGTTGATATGGGAAGTATTGGAACCGGCATGCCAGACACTTGCCTGGGGGTTACTTGATTCGGCTTCAATTCTTGCAAGAACTTCGCCTGATGACAATCTAACCCATTGTACATCTATACCGGTTTCTTCTTCAAATGCATCTATGTAGTATTTAGCTTCCTCAGTGTCAAATGCTGTGTATATTCTGAGTACCTGTTTTTGTGCCATAACATTGCCATTTGCACAAAATACTAAAAGCAGTATAATTAGAAAAACCCATAAAAATTTTTTCATTAAATAAACCTCCTATAGTTTTAAATAATAAATTATTTTTTAGTTGGACAGTTATACAATAAAGAAAATGATAATTGATCAAATATTTTGGTAATCACCCCCTTCTCAAAGATTTTAGAATTTTGATACTTCAAATGTAAGTTATTGAATAAATAATAAGTCTATTGCAATTATATTGACACAATAATAGACAATTTTCAATAAAGATAACACTGTTAGAATATAGCAAACCACCTCACAGTAAATATTGTATCAAATAGAAGTGTAACCTGCAAAAATACTTTTATTGCTTCGCTATTTAGTTTAATCAAATTAAAACCGGGAGTTTTTGGGTAGATAAATATTTAAAATTGTATAGATCGTCCATATTTTTTATTCAATTGTACTATAATAAAAATAAGTGATTTAGTTTTTTATAATTCATTTTTTTATCAATTTGACAGTTAATTTATTGTGAATTATTAAAGAGGAGGATTCCAATAGTGGGGATAAAAGTTGAAAAGGATAGTATGGGAGAAATACAAATACCTGGAGATAGATTGTGGGGAGCTCAAACCCAGCGTAGTCTGGAGAATTTTAAGATAGGTAAAGATAAAATGCCAATCGAAATTATAAAGGCCTTTGCAATTTTAAAAAAGGCCGCTGCCTTAACTAATTATGAACTTGGTTGGTTAGAGAAGAAATTTGAAGAAACAGGGTACGTTTCTCCGGACTATGTTTTACCGGACGGAACTGTTAATGAAAAATTAAAGAAAATTATTGAAGAAAAAGGTCACTTTTAACTTAATCGGAGTTTTCTGTACAATAGTCAAATAATTCAGCATTGGGAATATCTAACACTTTTTGACTTAAATTCTCACAGCTTTCTTTTTCAAAATCCAGAGATTTAACTATTTCTGGTTTTAGAAATACGCGAAGGTTTTTGTCTTCTGTCTTAAATAAAGCATTAATATTACCGGTTTGATTCTTTACTTTGATATTTCCCTTTCCCATAGTACAGCCGGTTGATATCTGTAGTCCATCAACAAAACAGGACATTGGTCTGCGGTATTCCAGCTCAGCCTCAACAGACAAATCAAAATATCCTTTTGCTTTTAAATTCTTGAGGGCTAAAAGACCCATTTTTATACCCAGATTTAGATAAGGACCTGCATGACCATGCAGTTTTATTCCACGTTCAATCATATCACCTAAGTTATCTTGATCTACAGAAAGTTTAATCATTTAACCATCCTCATTTGTTGCATCGATGTTTTAAGAATAAATATAAATTTCAATAAATGCTCGATACTGTTTTTATAAAATGTGTTACAAAAATTATATATGTAACACTAAACATAAAAATATTATCATAAAACAGGCATATGTCAAGTAATTTTGTTTTTAGAGATTTTAAATTAATAAGTAAGTAGTTGCAATCACAAATTTGTTGTACTAAAATAAAAATAGTTTAGTTTATTAAGACATGTTAAAACTAAACATATTTAAATTAATAGGAAGAAAAATGAAATCTACATTGGAAGAATATCTTGAGAACTTAGAGAAGAGATATCGAGCCCATTATAATGTAGAAAGGAATAAAGAAGTTGCAGGAAAAGAATTAGATATTTATGCAATTTCCGTTATAGAACATTTCCGCCATGTCTTCACAAAAAAAATCCAGATTGACCATTATCAGGAAAGAGAAATAATATTAGTCAAGGGATTAAAAGAGTATGTACATCTTAAAGACATCGAAACATTTTCCCATTTGCTTATAGAAGCTACCAAAGAACTTGTTACACCTTCTTTTGAGGTTATGTCCCACATTATTAATGGAATAGTTGTTTCACCCAAGGGTTTTTCCGAAGAAGCTATAAAGGTTGCCCAAAGATTTAAATATGGTAGAACATTTTGTCTGGGAATCAAGGGGTGGTGCGATATTCGATTACTATTAATAGATATAAAAAATAATAATATCTATTGTAATGCTAAAGGAAGAGAAGTCATGAATGTGTATTCTTTTAATAGGGTGAAAAAGGAGGTGTTGTAAAAAATATTTTATAAGCAAAAAAACAAAATTTATTTTTATTCACCGGGATATTGATTATTTATTAATAATAAGTTAAAAAGGTCATATTTAAAAGTAATTAATGAGTTCAGGTATTTTTAGTAATTTTTCTTATCT
>JAQVMU010000105.1 GCA_028703475.1 Atribacterota bacterium
ATTAGTATTTAGTCGTTGGTAGATAGTATATAGTGAATTACCATTAATTCAGTAATTAGTAAAAAGTGATAAGTAATATAATTAACCAGTTTGCTGGTCTACCAGTCAAAAGAGTATAACGTATAACTTTTAAAATACAAATAAGAAATATGAAGTTCGAGATACAAGATATTTAGTTTACCGATTTACAACCAGTTCACCAGTTTATCGATTATTTTTGGTTTGCCAGTCAAAAGAGTATAACGTATACCGTATAACGTATACCGCAAAATCCCCTCTCCACTCGGTGGGAGAGGGTTAGGGTGAGGGGGTAAATAGTTTTTAGATTATAGCTTTCAGTTAAAATCAAAATATAAGGAAAATCAAAGAAAACTTATTGGAATACTATAATATTGGAATATTGGAAAAACAATAACAAATAGCACAGAAGTATTATTTTTTGCTTTATTCAAATATTATCTTCATTTACTTTTTCTAAAATCAGAAATTTGATACACATCTTTTCTATTACCAATGGCTAAGATTCTAATTTCATTATGAACAACTCTGTAGATGATTCTCCAATCACCAACTCTCAATTTCCGGTAACCTTTCAGGCTTCCATGAAGATAAAGACCATACTTTATCGGATTAGCTATTAATCTTTCTTGAATAGCATTTTGTATTCTTTTTGATATATCCGGGCTAAGTCCAGGAATGTCTTCACTTTTTACTTTTGGATGATATCTTATCTTCACTTTTATCCTTTATTCCATACTTCTTCATGACTTAATGCATCTTCCCAGTTAAAATCTTTTTCTCTTTGGGAGGCAATTAAATCAAAATACCTGTCCTCCAAAATTTCTAATCCTTCAAAAATCAAATCACGGCACAAACTTGAAATTGAGATACCTCTTTCCTTTGCCATTTTTTTTATTAAATCCCTGACTGGGGGTTCCAGGGAAACAAGTGTTCTTTGATTACTCATATTTATCACCAACTTATAAAATAAATATTTTTAGGCTACATTTAATGTTATTAATTTTAAATCATAGTATCACATATGATACATTATTGTCAATCTAAATATTATTTCGTATTACATATAACATAAAAATATAAATAACAAATAATAGATATAATGTACAAGATAGAATTATTATTTAGTAGTTGGTAGATAGCAGATAGTTTTCAGTATACCGTATAACGTTTAAATACAAAAAAATCAGTATTCAACACATTTCTGTTACAGCTATATCTTTAAACTATTGAACCAATTAACTAACGAAACGAATGAACTGTTCTATCATTCCGTATACCGTATTCAGTAAAGAAAAACAAATTCACCACCCCCACCTTTATCCTCCCCCCTCAAGGGGGAGGAAATGAGAAAAATGAGTCCTGCATTCAAGGGGGAGGAATTTAAAAGAAGATTGTCTTACCCTCAAGGGGGAAGAAATTAAAGAATTGTTAATCCTGCCCTCATGGGAGGATATAAAAATAGAGAATAGTCCTCCTCAGGGTGAGGGGATTAAAAGGGATAATCCTGTCCTCAGGGGGGAGGAGCTAAAAATAAATAATCATCCCTCAAGGGGGAGGAGATGAAAAGAATATCGAGAATAAAAATACAGTATAGGTTTTGAGTTTTCGGTCATCAGTTTTTAGTTAAAATCAAAAAAGAATCTGCCAACCGAAATTCAATTTACAAATTAATACTGAAAATCAGCATGAAATATCTAGGGGAAAAGGATGAGGAAAAATTGAGGAAAGAAATAAATTATCACTTTTACAGGAAAGATCTAAGTAACAAATTATGCATACATTAGCTTTCCTTTATGTCTAGGAATCTCTCTGCCTAATTCTTTGGCAACCTCTATCCATTCAGAAATAATTATTTGAATATTTTTTAGGGCATCTTCATAAGTTTCACCATCACTCATACACCCTGGAAGTTCAGGAACTTCGGCAATATAAGCTTGGTCTTTTTCGCTCCACCATACAATCACTTCGTATTTATACATTTTTCTCCTCCTTATGTAATTCATATTTTATAATTATATTTCTTACTTGTTTAACCTGATATGCTTTGGCTTTTCCATTTTTTAAAGATTGTAAGTTTATAATTTCTGAAATATTTTTTTTAAAAAATATATGGTGACTTCCCTTAATTCGCTCGCTAAACCCCAAATACAAAATAAATTTCCTTAAATCTGAAAATTTTATGTTTTTATCTGAAAGGGCAGATAATATATTTTTTAAAATATTCTTCATTATTCACTGTTTTCTTTTTTATATTTTTAAAAGAATAATCTTTACAATTATAATAACATATATAAGTTAATTTTTCATTATTAGCAAGACTAATATCTTCATGTGCTTACAAATTATATTCTCCTGCAGAAGATTCTGGGAATTCGACTTTTTCAATTGCCGAGTTTACAGCAAAAATACGGATATTGTTATCCATGGAGTCAACCGGGTAAACAAAAAAACCTGTTTTGGTAGGATTGTAGCTGTAACTTGTTCCGTATAATGCTTCTCCATCTTTAAAATATACTATAATGCGGCGCTCTGAAGGAGTAGTAGGGTTATAGTTGTCAAAATTTCTTACTTTCTGGTATTCCTTATCACCAATAAAATCCTTTACAAAATAAACTGCTTTCAGATCCGGCAGGTTAATGTCGATCTTTATTTTATCTGAATATTCTTTTAAAGGATTGATAAAAAATATTTCCCTGTTAGGATTAAAGCTGTTTAGCCATCCTTTGACTATCTTTCCGTCTTGATATTTTAATACAACTTTGTTTCCAGCCATTTAGCAATACCTGAATAATTTAATGTTTAGCAATGGGCAAATAGTAATAAAATTGCTAATTTACCCATTATAAAGTTGCGAGCAAATTTGAATTTAAAAAAAAATACTTAAGCACTATTAATAATAATATTTCTGTGCAAATATTGCAAATAAAATATGTTTTAGGGGGGTGAAGATAGCAAAACAGCATTCAGTAAAATCATATACTGTATAGCGTTTATATTCAGTGATAAGTAAGAAGTGATGAGTGATAGAATTTCAATTGACCGGAAAATTAGTATTCAACGCATTATTATTACAGTTATATCTTTAAACTAATGAACCAATTAACTAACGAAATGATTGAACTTTTCTAGTATTCCGTATTCCGTATAACGTGAAGAAAATAAGAACAAATTCACCCCCACCTTAGTCCTCCCCCCTCGAAGGGGGAGGAAACGAAGGGAGCTAATTAAATTCGTATACCGTTAAAAAACAAGCAAGAGATGTAGGAAAAAATTAGTAGTTAATCGTTGGTAGATAGTAGATAGTTAATTACTATTAATTCAGTAATAAGTAAAAAGTGATAAGTAATATAATTAACCAGTTTGCTGGTCTACCAGTCAAAAGAGTATAACGTGAAAAAACAAAAAACAATAAACCAAAAACATTTTTATATTTATTCCCCTCTCCCCTCGGGGGGAGAGGGTTAGGGTGAGGGGGATAATAGTTTTTCCCTAATAAATTCTAATACACCTTCAATATTATTAAGAACTTCATTATCCCAAAATCTCAATACTTCATATCCCTGCTCTTCTAACCACATATCTCTTAATTTATCTTTTTTATTTTCTAAATGTTGTCCACCATCTAATTCTATTATGATTTTTCTTTCTAAATTTACAAAATCTACGATATATTTTCCGATTGGGTGTTGGCGACGAAATTTAAATCCTGCAAGCTGATTTCCTCTTAGATATTTCCATAAATATTTTTCAGTATCAGTAGTATTTTTTCTGAGATTTTTAGCAAATTTTATATTTTTATTTTTCAATATTATTCTCCAATTTCACCCCCACCTTA
>JAQVMU010000106.1 GCA_028703475.1 Atribacterota bacterium
TATTGAAAAAACAAGATAGAAGGGTAAACCAGTATATATCACTAAATTTGTGATGATATTTATTCGAATATTAGCTAATATCTTGAAAAGGAGAATGATTTGTTTTTTTAATGATGAATATTTTGTCATTCCTTCATTTTTTTACCTTCCTGGTTTATATTTACCTGTTAGTATTTGTATTGGCAAGAAATACAAAATCTTTACTTAACAGAGTTTGTTCAGCTTTTCTTTTCTGTCTAGCCCAATGGAGTCTTATGCTGGTTTTTCTATATGCTCCCGGAACTATTAAAGGAACAGCCTTTTTGCTGGATAGCATAGCATCCATTGGTTGGATTAGTTTAGCCAGTTTCTTCCTGTGGTTTACTCTTATCTTTACAAATAATAAAAAAGTATTAAGGGTAAAAATCTTTTATCCTCTGATTTTCTTTTTACCTGTGTTATTAATCTACCAGCAATGGAATGGTTTAGTATCCGCCGATTATATAAAGAAATCCTGGGGATGGGCAGGAGTATGGGCAGGGTCGATCTGGTCCTATCTTTTTTTTACCTATTTTATCACTTTTATTTTACTAAGTCTTTTTTTGATATATGGTTTTGCAAAAAAAACTAAAAATCATTATAAACAAAAACAAGCAAAAGTAATACTTAATACTGCTTTTATCTCCCTTCTGTTGAGTATTATTATTGAAATAGTATTACCTGAATTACAAATTATAAAATTACCTTCTTTAGCCAATATTATTATCTTAATTTGGGCAGGAGGATTAGTATATTCAATAGTTGAATACCAATTAATGACTGTTACTCCCAGCATTGCTGCGGAAAAGATTTTATCAACCATGGCTGATTCACTTTTACTGCTGGATAAAAAAGGAATAATTATGACTGTTAATGATGCTCTCTGCAAATTGACAGGATATAGAGAGGAAGAACTTAAAGGGAAAAAAGTAGACTTATTCTTTACAGAAAAGGACTTTTATCATATCCTTCTAAATGAATCCTTCAATAAAGATAAACTAACAAATAAAGACATTTTTCTCAAGTCAATAGATAATAAAATCATTCCGGTACTTATTTCCTGCTCTACTATAATCAGTGATGCTGGTGACCTGTCAGGTATTGTGTGCGTAATAAGAGATATAACCGGTCGAAAAAAGATGGAAGATAGTTTAAGAAAAAGCCAGGAAGAAGCCGCTAACTTGTTTCAAAACAGTCCTTTAGCAGGGATATATCATGAGAAAAGTGGTAATATATTAAATATTAATCAGAAGTTCACACAACTATTTGGCTATTCACCAAAAGAGATTATAGGCAGGAATATTAATGAAGGCATGATATTCCCGGTAGAAGAAACTGTTAAGGAAAGTAATTATTTAACTCAATTAACAATAGAAGGTAAAGATATTGAGTATGAAACTATTAGAAAAAAGAAAGATGGTACATTGGTTCCGGTTATCATTACTGTTGCCCCTATTGTAAATCAGAAGAGAAACCAGACCGTTATTGCCTTTTATCAAGATAGAACTAAATATAAAGAGATTTTGGAAAAGATAACAGAAAGTGAAAAAAAATATCATACACTTTTTGATAACATGCCTGCAGCATATTACCAGGCAGATAAAAATGGTAAGTTGATTATGATGAATCCAACAGGTATTAGGTTATTAGGATTTGAGTCACTTTCTGAAGTAGTTGGAAAAAATATGGCAGAAGATTTCTATTATAAACCCGAAGAAAGAAAAACATTTTTAAAATTACTGGAAGAGAATAAAGGTAGTATAAAAGGTTATGAATCTACTTTAAAAACCAAATGCGGGAATCCGCTGATGGTTTCAACTAACAGCCAGTATTATTACAATGAAGCCGGAGATATTGAGGGAGTTGAGGGTATCTTTATTGATGTCACAGAACGGAAAAAAACAGAAGATGCTCTGAAAAAAAGTCGTGAAGAATTTGCCAGTCTTTTTGTTAGCAGTCCTGAAGCCCTGGTATATGTTGATGAAAATAGTAGCATAATAGATATTAATCCTCGTTTTAGAGAACTTTTTGGTTACTCTAAAAATGAAGTCAAAGGCACTAATATTAACAACGGAATGATTCACCCTGAAGAAAAGAGAAAAGAAGCCGAGTATTTATTTAAAAAATCTTTAATCTCAAATTATTATAATTATGAAACAATAAGGAAGAGAAAAAATGGCTCCATTATACCGGTTAGTATTTCAAGTTCTACAGTAATAATAGATGGTCAGCCCAAAGGTAGAATAATATCTTATTCAGATATTACAGTATCAAAACATAACGAATTAATTCAACAAGTCCTATATAATATTTCCAAAGCTGCAAATTCTACTGTTTCAATTGATATTCTTTATAAAATTATCCATACAGAATTAAGCAAACTTATAAATACAAATAATTTTTATATAGCACTTTTGGATAAAGAGAAGGAAGAGATTAATTTTCCATACAGTGTGGATGAATATAAGCACATTCATCATTCCAGAAAAATTGATCACCAATCACTGATAGCTTATATTTTTGAAATCGGAGAATCGGTTTGTGTTAATCAGGAAAAAATATGTCAAAATCCATTATTAAAAAGATATAAAAAATGGTTTGGCAAACTGCGCAAGGCATGGGTTGGTGTCCCTTTAAAAATAGAAGGGGAAACTATCGGAGGTGTTGTAGTGCAAAGTTACAATAATCCTGATTGTTTTTCACCACAAGATATTCATCTTATGGAATTTATTTCATCACAGATTTCTATTGCAATCAAGCGAAAGCTTGACGAAGAAGCTCTTCGTAAAAGCCAGCAAGAATTTCTCAGTCTTTTTCGAAGTAATCCTGAAGCGGCGGTTTACACAAATGAAACAGGAAATGTAATCAATATTAATTCAATGTTTACTGAACTATTCGGTTATTCTCTTGCTGAAATAAAGGGAAAGAATATTGACTCTGGGTTAATCCAGCCACCAGAATTGATAGATGAAGCAAAAGATCTAACTCTGAAGGGGATAAGAAAAGGCCATGTGGGATTTGAGACTACCAGAAAGAAAAAAGATGGAAGCCTGTTTCCGGTTTACATCAGTGCTTCTCCGGTTATTGTTAATAGTAATCTTAAAGGTATTATTGCAGTATATTATAATATTTCTGAGAGAAAAGAGACAGAAGAGAAGTTAAAAAAGTTATCCCGTATTGACTCTTTAACCGGATGCTACAATCGAAGATATGGTATGGAATTAATCGAAAGACAGATTAAATTGTCTAACCGCAGTCATTCACCATTATTGTTGGCATATCTTGATATTGACAATTTTAAATATATTAATGACAACTATGGACATTTAGAAGGGGACAGAGCTATAAAAAAGATTGCAAATATTTTAAAAGATAATCTTAGAGAAATAGATATTATCTGCCGTTTGGGAGGAGATGAGTTTTTGTTGTTATTCCCAAATAGCTCTTTACAAGAGTCCCCTTTAATCAGGAAGCGCTTACAAGAGGCTTTTTCGAAATTAAATATAGAAATACAGAATGATTACAGAATTAAATTTAGTATTGGATTTTCTGAATATATGCCTAATAATACCATGGATTTAGATGAGTTAATAGCTATTGCGGATAAACAGATGTATAAAGAAAAAGGAATGCGTAAAAAAAGATAGAATTATAGTGGTTTACTTTTTTAATTTTTCATATTATTTTTTTAATACAAAATTTAAAAAAAACATTTAAAATGTTATAATTTATAGTTAAGTATAATATGTTGTTTCATCCTATTTT
>JAQVMU010000107.1 GCA_028703475.1 Atribacterota bacterium
TTCTAATGTAATATATTTAAAGAAAATAGAAAATAAAAAAGATGATCCTGGGGCAAAAAGCAGGTAGTCCGGCAGTCCCATTGAGGGGAATCATGGAGAGGGACCCGTAACTTTGCGTCCCATCGTTTCCGATGGTTAACCTTTCTCAGCTTATAGTTTCTTCGTTCTATAAGGTTCCCTCCTTATTGCGTGTGAATTAATTTTGTTTCTTATGGAATAATTATAATGTATTTTTTTATATTGTGCCAATTTATTTTTTATTGTAAATTTTAGTTATTTTTGTGCCTGTAACCTATGCATCCTTGTAGTAGTCCTGTAATAATTTAATATATTCATTAATTTTTTAGCTAAATTTTGATTAATTATATTTTCTTTCTAAGAAATGGAAGATGTCAGAAAAAGAACCTCCCCAGTAGATACTGAGGGGTTCCTGTTGTTCGCTGGCTCCCCGGATAGGATTTGAAAGATAAACACAGAAAATCTATTTATGAATTAAATTATCTTAAAATATTTCTTTTAATTAAGTAAAAACATTATTAGATATTAGAAGATATAAGTATATTAACTAATTACTTCTATCCTCTTTGTATAGTGGATAGTTGCCACAAACTATAATTTGCTTCTATTAATAATCTCTTTTATAATTGTTACAAATAAGTATTTTGACGAGCTATCAATAACTGATAAAGAATAATTTTCCAATAGAAGGAAAGTTGTATTATGAACAAAGAACCTGAAAGACCTAAAGGATTAGCCATCTTTGTCGGATTGACCTTCTTATTAAGTTACCTACTGGTCTTTATTTACCTTGCCCTTGACGGGAAATGGGTAATGCCCGGTTCACTGATTGTGGCAACAGCCTATATGTTCATCCCTATGGTAGTTGCAATCATCGTCCAAAAGTATATCCTTGGAGAGCCGATAAAAGGCCCTTTAGGAATTTCTTTTAAGTTGAATAGATGGTTTCTGGTAGCATGGCTACTTCCGGTTATTATTGCCTTTGCGACTCTGGGAGTCAGTTTGTTTTTACCAACTATAGAATATTCGCCCCAATTAGCCGGTTTTTATGAAAGCCTTGAATCTACTCTCAGCCCTGAACAAATAGAGCAAATGAAGGCACAAGCCGCAGTATTTCCAATTCACCCCTTCTGGATTGGACTGCTGCAGGGCCTTATTGCCGGTATTACCATCAATGCAATTGCCGGCTTTGGTGAAGAATTAGGATGGAGAGGGTTTTTGCAAAAAGAATTAGGACATATGGGTTTCTGGAAATCCTCAATTGTTATAGGCTTGGTTTGGGGATTATGGCATGCCCCAATTATCCTGCAGGGGCACAACTACCCGGAGCATCCTCAAGCCGGTGTCTTTATGATGATTATATTCACCTTACTGCTTTCTCCTATTTTTAGTTATGTACGGTTAAGGGCAAAATCTGTCATTGCAGCAGCCATCCTTCATGGCTCTCTTAATGCAACTATTGGTTTGCCCTTAATGGTGATAAAAGGAGGCAATGATCTTACTGTAGGAGTAACCGGACTGGCTGGATTCATAGCTCTTGCCCTTGTCAATTTAGGACTTTTTATTTATGACCGGTATTTTGCCAGAGAAAGCATCATGTTTTAAAATATAAAAATATAATTAATGTATCTAAGTCTAATTTTTTTATGGATATTATTATTTATTGTTAAATAAGCGTGGTATGAAGATGAAAAATAAAAAAATAATTTTCTTAATTTCCTTATTCTTTCTGATGTCTATTCTATTGCTTTTACCAGTCATGGCACAGATAGAAAATGCCGGTATTAGCAATTATCAACCACTGGAGGCTTTTTTGGACGGTTTTATTACTGCTCAAATGGATGAATACAAAGTACCCGGAGTAACCATGTCCATAGTAAAAGATGGGGAAATTATTCTTGCCAAAGGTTATGGTTTTTCTGATATTGAAAATCAAAAAAAAGTAGATCCTGAAAAAACAATGTTCAGACCCGGATCAATTACCAAATTATTTGTCTGGACAGCGGTAATGCAGCTGGTTGAACAGGATAAAATAGATTTAAATCAAGATATCAACACTTATCTTGATTTCAGTATCCCCAATCATATAAGGGGATTTAAAGACACTTTGCCCCGTGAAAAGATCACCATGAATCATCTCCTGAATCATACTGCCGGTTTTGAAGATCAAGCCTCATATTTATTTGTCGATAAAAAAGAAGGTATCCGTCCCCTGGGAGAATACCTTAAAAATCATATTCCGGCAAGAGTATACCCTCCGGGTCAGCAAATGGCTTATTCTAATTATAGTGCAAACCTTGCAGCTTATATCGTAGAGAGAATTTCAGGAGTGAATTTTGATGAATATGTTGAAAAAAATATTTTTTCTCCTCTTAATATGCAAGCCAGCACCCTAAGACAACCGATTCCGGAAAAAATTCAGGCTGAATCTGCTTATGGTTATAATTTTAAAAAAGGAGATTATTATAAAGGTGATTTTGAATTTATACAGGGTTATCCTGCCGGAAGTCTTAGCAGTACTGCCAGGGATATGGCTAAATTTATGATAGCACATTTAGAAGATGATGTTTATGAAAATAAAAGGATTCTGGCAGAAGAAACTAAGACGTTTATGCATAGTCAGAGCTTTACCCATCATGAAGAATTAGCCGGTATGGCACATGGGTTTATAGAAATGAATATTAACGGATACCATATAATTTCCCATGGTGGAGACACCCAGTTATTTCATTCCGGACTATATTTAATTCCACAAGAAAACATAGGTCTTTTTGTATCCTATAATGGAAGCAACTCACATAGAGCAAGAAATATCCTTATCAGAGAATTTATGAACCGTTATTTTCCCAGCTCAGAGAGAACTGTAACAGCTGAAAGCAATAATAATTTTGTTGATCCTGAATTGTTGCAAGGAACTTATCATATGAATAGAGCTAATTTTACTACTTATGAATCATTAATCCGCCTGATCCAACAGCTGAATATTCAGATTGATGATGAAAATAACATAATCCAGACATTTATGGGAGAGACAACCCGTTTAGAACAGGTCAAACCAGCTATATTCCATAGCAAAGAAGGCTTGGATAGGTTTTATGCACCAATAAATGAACAGGGTAAAATTACTCACCTCTGGACAAACAGCCCTAATGTGATAGTAAGAGCTTCCTGGTATGAAACTTTACCTTTTAATCTATTATTATTATTTGGATATATACTATTAGCGCTTATTTCGATAATTATCTGGGTTAAGTCAATTTTTAAAAGAAATTCAGCAGGAAAAAGGGCTATTTTTGCTAAATTTATCGGAATTCTTTACGCTTTAACCGCATTGGTTATTTTTGCTGGTTTATTTTTAGTATTTTCCGATATGCATCCTGAATATGGTATTCCCAATATTCTGTTGCAAGGCTCCTCAACTTATAATAAGTTAAGTCAAATCATCTGGATCTTGCCTTTGTTAGCATTTTTATTATTTATTTCATTTTTAACAGTCTGGATTAAAAGAAGTTTAAGTATGGGAGGCAGAATTTATTATAGTATTTTTATATTCTGGTCATTTGGAATTCTCTGGTGGTTTTATTACTGGAATATCTTAAAATGGTAGATTATTGTTTTAGTTTACCACATAATACAATCAGTACAGTACAATCAATATTAGTTTATTGTATTATTTTATGGTATCCTAATAAAAATATATGATACAAATAAATAAA
>JAQVMU010000108.1 GCA_028703475.1 Atribacterota bacterium
CTTTTTTATAACTCAGTTTTTACTATAAAGGAATAAATCAGAAGTATTACTCCAAAAGTAATTGCCATGTCTGCTATGTTAAGAATGCCAGTCCTTAAATTGCCTATTCCGAAATTAAGAAAATCTATGACTACTCCTTTATGGATGATGCGGTCGATCAGATTACTAAAACCACCACTGATTATCAAAGCCAGAGATAGATATGATAAAGCTGATAATGACTTAGAGGAGAAATAGTAAATTAAAAGAAGAAACAACATTACAGATACTAATATAGTAAAGACTAAGAATCTGAATTCATGAGAAAATGATGAGCCCATACTCAAAAAAGCACCTTCATTTTTTGCCAGTTGCAGTCTTATTGTATCTCCTAATAAACTGATTATTGTACCAGGTTTTATCAAAGATTTTGCAGCATATTTGCTGATTTGGTCAAATCCGATGCAAATAGCAGATATAAATATTATTAAGACTGTCTTGTTATGTAAAAACATAATTACCTTTTTGTTAAAATTATGGAATATAACTCTATTTTATAAATATTTTCCTACTTTCCATCTGTGAGAGTAGTCTCTAAAGCCTGTATTTGTATATATTACCATAGATATGAATAAATTAAACTGAAATAATATTTTTATAACCGGCAAACACCTCAGAAAGAGGGTGTTTCTAAAACATCTCAAACACCATTTGGTTATTTTTAAGACCTTGATTTAAAGGTACCTGGATGGTCATTAGCAAGGGTTTTTAAAGAGTTTTAATTATTTCTTAAAAAAAGTAATATATATCAAAGTATATAAATTATTATTGAAATAGAAAATAATGCTAATATTTAAGCAAGATAAAGCAGGATGGCAAAAAAGTGAGTTATACTCCCTCCCAGCACAAACAAATGCCAGATAGTATGGTGATAACGTATTTTTGGTGCCAAAAAAAAGAATACCCCGAATAAATATAAAAATCCCCCACCAACAATCCATAATAGCATATTTACGGGAACAGCTTTAAGTAATGGCTTGGTCGCTGAAATTATAAGTAGCCCCATAATCAGATATAGAAATACAGAAATAACTTGAGTCTTTTTAAATAATAATATTTTCATAAATATACCCATCAAGGCGATTCCCCACACTAAACCAAAAAGAGTCCATCCCCAGGAACCATGCAGGGAGATAAGGGTGATTGGAGTATAAGAGCCGGCAATTAGGAGAAATATTGCTGAATGGTCAAAAATCTGAAAGGTCTTTTTTGTTTTGTTCTCCGGTAAACCATGATAAATAGTTGACGCAAGGTAAAGAATCACCAGCGTTGAACCATAAATCGTAAAGCTTACTATATGCCAATAACTTCCTTTATGAAGAGCCATATCAAGAAGGATAAAAAGACCGATAATACTTAGCAGGGTTCCAATGCCATGGGTGATGGTATTTGCCTTTTCCTGATAAGCCATATTCATTGAGGCTATTTCTGCATTTTCAACACCCTTTTCAACTAAGTTATTTATGAAATTTTTGATTGTTAGCATTAATAGTTAATCTACCTTTTTGTTGAATTTTTATAACAAGTGAGAGGGGAAAATTATTTGTTATAAATATATATTGTAAATAAATAACCGAAAAAATTATATCACAAGAGTTGTCAACAGTAAAGATATAATCAAAGTCACTATGCCTTTCTATGACATGTAATAATAAGGGGCAAGCTATTTTAACCATCATCCATTATTAATAAGAATTTCGGGAATCTTTGTATTTCAGGCAAGATTTTTACGGTATTGATAACGAGAATTATGATCAAGAATTTTTTTTCTTAACCGTATACTGATTGGGGTTATTTCTATTAATTCATCGTCCTGTATAAATTCCAAAGCCTGTTCAAGAGTAAAATCCTTAGGTTTTTCTAAACGTAAAGCATCATCGGAACCGCTTGCCCGCATATTGGTAACATGTTTTTTCTTATTAACATTCACTTCCAGGTCGTTATCTCTTTTGTTTTCCCCAACAATCATTCCCTGATACACTTTAGTTGTCGGTCCAATAAATAAATTTCCCCTACCCTGGGCATTGTAAAGTCCGTATGTGCTGGAAATGCCATCTTCGAAGGCTATTAACACACCCTTAGATCGGGATGGAATATATCCTTTATGCGGTTGATATTCAAGAAAAACATGATTCATTATTCCTTTGCCCTTTGTCAGAGTAAGAAGTTCATTGCGAAAACCAATCAATCCTCTTGCAGGAATTTGGAATTCAAGTCTAAGTTGGTCAGAAGAAAAATCCTGCATATTTACAAGCTCTGCTTTACGTATACCACAAACACGCATTACTGTACTTAAATATTCCTTTGGTATATCACAAGTCATTAGTTCTATAGGTTCATATTTTTTATTGTCAATATTCCGAAAGATTACTCTTGGTTTTGAAACCTGAAATTCATATCCTTCTCGGCGCATTTTTTCAATAAGTATAGAAAGATGCAACTCACCTCTTCCGGATACCCGAAAAGTATCCATTGTGTCAGTCTCTTCGACTTTCAGGCTCACATTAGTATCAATTTCTTTAAAAAGCCGTTCTCTTAGATGTCTGGAAGTAACAAAACTACCTTCCCTTCCGGCAAAAGGACTGTCATTAACTTTAAAATCAATAGTCAGAGTAGGCTCATCAATAATAATATTTGAGAGTGCTTCCGGATTATCAGGTGCTGCAATTGTTTCACCAATATTTGCATCTTCAATTCCTGCCAGTGCTACGATTTCTCCGGAAAAAACATGTTTTGATTCAATTTTATCTAAACCTTCAAAGGTAAAGAGCTTTACCACTTTCCCTTTGACAAGTCTACTATCCCTTTTTATAAGGGTTACGTTTTGTCCCTGTTCTATTTTTCCCCGCACTACTAAGCCAATGGCTATTTTCCCTACATAATCATCGTAATCCAGATTAGTAATAAGCATCTGAAGATTACTTTTGTTGTCTATTACTGGAGAAGGAACTTTTTTCACAATAGTTGAAAACAGTGCTTCCAGGTTGTTTTCCATGCGATCTGGTGAAAAACCTGCAGAACCTAATTGTGCTGATGTATAAACTACCGGAAAGTTGATTTGTTCATCATTAGCGCCTAACTCAATAAATAAATCATATATTTCATTCAAAACTTCTTCTGGCCGGACATTAGCCCGATCTACTTTATTGATTATGACAATGGGAACAATATTTAATTCCATGGATTTTCGTAATACAAATCGTGTCTGGGGCATTGGTCCTTCAAAGGCATCGACAATCAAAAGAACACCATTTACCATTCTCAGTATTCTTTCTACTTCTCCGCCAAAATCCGCATGTCCGGGAGTATCAACAATATTTATTTTTACATCGTTCCAATGTACGGAGGCATTTTTGGAAAAAATAGTAATACCTCTTTCCTGTTCCATGTCATTGGAATCCATTATTCTTTCTTTTACCTTCTGATTTTCCCGGAATGTTCCACTTTGTTTGAGCATAGCGTCTACAAGGGTAGTCTTACCATGGTCCACATGGGCAATCAGGGCAATATTTCTTAAATCTTTGTATTTCATTTGTAAAACCTTTATTAAATCTTGATAAGTTTTGTATGTTAAAGCTATTAGTAAAAAACAGAAAAATATTATCACAATA
>JAQVMU010000109.1 GCA_028703475.1 Atribacterota bacterium
CACTGGGTGACCATGTGCTTGTGTGTCCTGCCCATGGTGCAGGATCCGCCTGCGGTGAATCCATGGATGAAAGACCTTATTCATCCATTGGATATGAAAAGCTGACAAATAAGCTGCTTCAGTTTAGTACCAAGGAAGCGTTCATCAAGAGCTTTGCAAGAATGAGAATCAAACCAAGGTATTTTGAACGTATGGAGGTTCTCAACGTAACAGGCGGGGATTTTGTTGGAAATGATGTTGTGCTCAATACAATGACTGTGGATGAGGTGGCGGAAATGAAAGATGATATTCTTTTGATTGATGCCAGAACAAAAGAAGGGTTTATTGGAGGACATATCCCCGGATCAATTTTTTTGCACAAAGAAAACTTGACTGCTTTTCTGGGATCCATCTACTCACCGGATGACAAGATAGCTTTTGTGATAGACGGACAAGTAGGAGAGATGGAAGAGATCTACTGGTATTGCAGAAGAATAGGATTTGACAATATTGTTGGATACTTGCCTGAGGGCATTGAAATGTGGCAGGAAAAAGGCAACGAGGTAGGCCAACTGGAGACGATCTCTGCAAAAGAATACAAGGACATGCCAAAGCGCGATGGCTTTATCCTCCTGGACATAAGAGATGATAATGAAGTGAAGCCAGAAGATCCGGATGAGAATCAAATTCATATCCCACTGAAAATTCTCTATAAGAGTCTGGACAAGCTGGACAAGAAGAAGACCATTTACGTTCTTTGCAGTTCAGGTAATCGGGCGACAACCGCATCATCATATCTGAAAGGGAAAGGATATCATACAATTGTTATAACCGGTGGTGCCAGGATGTTCAGAAATCTTGTATAGAAAATAAAAAGGGAATGGTTGTACTAGCTCAATAAACAGAAATTGGGGTCTATAATTGAAAAATAACATCCCGGCTAACTTGATAATAGAATAATCAGATCAACCAGGATAGTCAAAGAATTTTCTTTATGCCAGAATAATAACATATGGCGGAAGGGGCATTTATGGCTTTAGAGGTTTGTCCAGGACAATAACTATATCCAGGTGACTCAACTTTAACTACCCGATGTTCCTGGGTTTTTTGTCATAATACCAGGGACAGTTCTCTGTATCATAAGGCCATTTTTTTTGCTTGTTAATATTTCCTACTTATATTATGATATTACCTAAAGTGTGACTTACAGTAAGAATAATTATTTAGTTAAAATTTAATTTTACCAGGAATATTTAGAGGAATAATGGGTAAAATATTACATAAAATAAGAACCAATCGTAAATTCCAGTTATTAATTCTGTTAGTTATAATTGCAATAGGGTTACTGGCATACTCATATTTTAAAGCAAATCCGGTCATGCCTCAGATGGCAATCTATTTTTTAGATGATGTCCGCCTTCCGGAAGAAGGGCAAACTGTATTGATATTTTCACCTCATCAGGATGATGAAACCATTGCCTGTGGGGGGTATATTATTGAGTCGATAAAAAAGGGGGCTGAGGTCATTATTGTACTGGTTACTGACGGTAACCGCCGCAATTTGGGAGACTTGAGATATCTTGAATTTGAGACGGCCACTGGTATCTTAGGTGTTGCTCGGGAGAATCTGGTATACCTGAATTATCCGGATAACCGGCTTACTCAGCAGAATCAGCAGGAACTTCAAGAGCTACTATCGGAACAAATAAAGAGATATAAACCTGATATACTTTTCTATCCACATCCAGAGGATAACCATAAAGATCATTCTACGACTGGCATAGTTGTGGAAAAAATTCTGCATGAAATGACGGAAATGATTGAGGATATGGAACAACTGGAGGGTTTGGAAGAGTTAATTAAGGAAGAGGTATTAAAAGAGATAGAAGAAGCAACGGAAATAGCTGAAAAAATAACTATTTATAAGTATCTTGTTCATCATGTTAATTATCCTCATCCCAAGAAATATGCACCGGACCTATTTATATTGCCACCATTGGATCTTATTACCTTAGATGGTGGCTGGGAACGGTTAATGCTGGAGGAGAAGACCAGGAGATTAAAAGAAGAAGCGCTACGATCATATAAAAGTCAGTTAAGAAATCCTTTGCTCAAAAACCTGTTGGAGTCTTCCATTAGGGAAAATGAGATATTTGCCGTTGAAGTCATAATTGAAAGTTAGCAGGCTTTAGAGATGATAGATGTCACAGAAGTAAAAATTCGGGGTTATCAAAAAGAAGACCGGAATGCCATCCGTGAGATTAGCATTGAGAGCAGCATTTTTGGTGAATATCGGAATGCCGTTTTTGATGATGAGGTTCTGGCAGATTTACTCACTGCTTATTTTACTGATTATGAACCAGTTTCCTGTTTTGTAGCAGAGAAAAAAGAATATGTTATGGGTTATATATTGGGAACTAAAGATGTCAGAAAAATGCGTAATGTTCTTAAACGGAAGGTTATACCAGGTGTAGTAAAAGATTTATCTGGTAAAGGCCAGCTTTTTCGTAAGGGTAACCTGATTTTTATCAAAAATATAGTTTTTAGTTATTTTAAAGGAGAATTTGTGGCACCTGATTTTTCTCCTGAATATCCTGCAACATTACATATTAATATTGCTCCTCAATTCCGCGGACAAAATGTAGGTTCATTGCTGATAAATCATTATTTGGATTTTTTAAAAAAGGAAAGCATTTCAGGAATTCATTTTGGTGTCCTTTCTGAAAGAGCCAAAATGTTCTTTCTAAAATTGGATTTTAAAGTATTGTTTACTGGAAAATACACTTTCTTAAATTATCTAACCGGCGAAACTTTACCGCATTATATAATAGGGAAAAAATTATAAAGGAATGATATAGTAAACAGTTCTCTGTATTATGTTGAGTTTTTAAAAAATCAAGAACAACCTTGACTGCCATTCAAATGACAGCCAGGGTTGGGGATGGTATAGTTATGAAAAAAAAATTTAATTGGATCGATAAATACCTAACCAACAATGGCAGATTTGATAAGTCTGATACTCTCTACAGAAAAGTATACCTTTTAAATGCAATACTTACTATTATGCTAATAACTTGCCTTTTTTTTGTTTTTATTGATATTATTCTTTTCAAAATGTACAATGCTGCAATAGTTAATATAGCCGCCGTATTTTTAGCCTTTTTCACTTTAATATACTTTAAAAAGACCGATAAATATAAACCTGCAGCCTACATCTCGGTTGCGATTTTGATTATATGCCTGGTTTCCTTTTTTGGTATTACACAGAACAAGCATTATGCATTTTACTGGTTATCAATTTTGCCTCCTATTACATATTTTTTATTGGATCTGAATTCGGCGAGGATTGTTTTAGGATTATTTGGCAGTTACATGTTGTACTTTATCCTTTCCAATAGTAGGAATTGGGGACCAGCAGAATTTGATGCTCAGTCCATTTTTAATATTTTAGGAGCAACATTAAGCCTGGTTTTTATGATAGCCTATTATGAAAAAAGTAGAAAAGAAGCCCGGGCTGAACTTAGTAAAACAAATTTGCAATTGGCAGAAAGCAGGGAGAATCTTAATTTAATTTTAGATTCAGCGGCTGAAGCTATTTATGGTATTGATTTGAAAGGCAACTGCATCTTCTGCAATAGAAGCTGTATTCAAATGCTGGGATATAG
>JAQVMU010000110.1 GCA_028703475.1 Atribacterota bacterium
TAAGTGCTGATGATGTAATAAAATTTTTCACTTATGACCAAGAAAAATCCCTGGTTCTTTGAAAAGAGAATTGGGTATATAATTGAAAAATAACATACAACTATAGAATAATTTGTTTAATCAGGGATAGTCAAAAGACTTTCTTTATGCCAGAATAAGAATATATGGCCGAAGGAACATTTGTGGCTTTAGGGGTTTGTCCAAAGACAAGTGGTTTGTCTGATTTGTCTGAGGTGACTCAACCTGAACTGCCTGATGCTCCGTATTTTTATTTGACATCATACACAGTTATAATTTAAACTATATATGACATTAGATGTAATAAATAGTTTATAAAGTGTGATTATTATGTACAAATCTGATATTTTAAATATATTACGTTCTAATAAAACTGTTTTTTCTTTTCAAGAATTACTTCTGGCTTCAAAAGACAAAAATCCTAATCTATTAATTAGAAGATTGAATTATTATATTAAAGAAGGAGAGCTTTATTCTATCAGAAAAGGCTTATATGCCAAAGATAAAAACTATAACAGATTTGAAGCCGTAAATAAAATATATACTCCCTCATACATCAGTTTTGAGACTGTGCTAGGCAAGGCAGGAGTTACCTTCCAGTATTATAGCCAGGTTTTCGCAGCTTCCTATTTAACCCGAGAGATAACCGCAGACGGACAAATATATTCCTATAGAAAAATTAAGGATTCTGTCCTAACTGATAATACCGGGGTAGAACAAAAAGATAATTATGCCATTGCTACTCCTGAAAGAGCTTTTCTGGATGTTGTTTATTTAAACAAAGATTATCATTTTGATAATCTATCTGAATTAGATTGGAATAAAATATTTAAAATTTTGCCCATCTATTCAAATAAAAGAATGGAGAAAAATATCAAGTCTTATCAAGAAATGCTATGAGAGTAAATATTCAGATTCATAAAAATATCTTACTTAGAATATTAAAAGATATTTATACTGACAATTCTCTCGGTCCTCTTTTAGGCTTTAAAGGGGGGACTGCTGCTTATTTTTTCTATGAATTGGATCGTTTTTCTGTTGACCTTGATTTTGATTTGCTAAAGAAGGATAAAGAACAGGAAGTTTTTGACAAGATAGAACTATTAGCCAGTGAATATGGAGAGATTAAAGATAAAATAAATAAAAGCCATACTTTATTAATAATTCTTTCTTATTCTAAGGAAGCACAGAATATTAAGATTGAGATTAATAAAAGAAGTTTTAATTCACATTATGAAATCAGGAATTATTTAGGTATCTCTATGTTGGTTATGAGTAAAGAAGATATGTTTGCACATAAATTGGTTGCAATGCTCGAAAGAGGTAAAATTGCTAATCGTGATGTTTTTGATATCCATTTTTTCCTGAAGTCCAATTGGGGGATAAACAAAGAAATTATAGAAGATAGAACAAAGATGAGTTTTCCTGATTATTTAAAAAAGTGTATTAATTTTGTAGAAAATATTTCTAACCGCAGTATCCTTTTTGGCATAGGAGAATTAATAGATGAAAAGCAAAAGATTTGGATTAAATCTAAATTAAAGCAGGATACAATTTTTTTGCTCAAGCTGATGATGGAAAATGAGAAAAATGAGAGTTAGCAGAAAGAGATGAGGAAAAAAAGTAAAAGGGTTCAGCCTGTCAACAGTCTGACCCCAAAAAGACCCCGAAGATATTAAGCTCGTGGATGAAATAGGGGATACTAAATGGGATGTATGGCTAATTGATGGTTGAGAAATTACAGTAAATGAAAAATAATATTCAATTATAGTTGGCTTATTATTTTTTGTAGTATTTGTAAATTCTATTCCTGTCTTCGTTTACTTTTTCACCCTTGTAATAGATCTCTACGAATTCAATAATATCTTCTTCTTCGTAATACGCATAAATAATTCGGATGCCACTAAAAACGCCTTTACCTTTTAGTGATTTACAGGTAAATTTTCTTACCTTGTAAATATAAGGATATTTAATGCCAAGGTTGGAAATTCTAATAATACCTGAATTGTCCATTTTTTGCTTATGATATAAATTAAGCTGAGTATTAATGAACGTTTCCATATCTTCTTCTAGGGTCTTAAACTTTTTCAACAGTTTTCGGAATTCTCTTTCAAATTCCTTTAATTTACGTATCTCATTAAATAACTTCTTCTTCTATTTCTTCACTATACTCCCTAACTGAATAAGGTGTAGTCCGGTAAAATACCGATTCGTAATCAATGACATCTCCCTCTTCTGTAGTCATCCAGGGGACATCATTATGAGAATATTCACTTATCTGAGATGCATTCATATCTGCAAGTTTATTTAGAACATCGTCAATTACATTTAATTCCCGGGCATTTAGCTTAGACAAATCAGGATTTTTAAGTGGAATATATTTGGTTTGAGGGTATTTAAAATATTTATCCTGTATTTTAACCAAGTCTTCCCCTTCCATCTCCTTTACGATTTTAATAAACTCTTTTGGTGTAGGACCATGGTGATTTTTAACATAGGTGGCACCAATTAATTGCTCTTCATATTTTTCATAATAATTAAAATCGATAAAGTAAAGCAGTTTGTACAGCACTGTTTGCCCGATATTAGGTTTTGACCCTATCTTGCCTAAAATATAAAGTAATACTTCTTTAAATTTTTCAATATTTTTCTGAGGAACACTAATTCTTATCTCCTGTTTTTCTTCAGGCTTTGCTTCTTTGTTTTTTTCTAAAATAATTTCAATATCTTTATTTAAATCAAGCAGAATATCGGTTGAGACATTAAAGATGCTGGATAAGGATATCAATTCCTCAGTGCATATTCTTCGTTTACCATTTTCTATTTGTGAAACAGCAACTCTACTAATTTCCATTTTTTTTGCTAGATCTTCCTGAGAAAGCCCCTCTCTTTCTCTTATCTCTTTTATTCTATTGCCTATTTTTTTTATTAAGGCATCCATAAAGGAACCTCCCTCGTTTATTTTTTAAATACAAATTTAAGTCAATATCATTGTATAATATGTTAGAATATATTTCAATAGTTTGTAATAATAACTAACAATAGTATTGAAGATATTATTATCAGCTTGATAAAATCTTGAAATACAAACCTTGCCCCCTATTCGTAAATCATCTTCCCATCTCTCAATTGTTCCTTGATTCTCTGTACCCATTTCAACGATTCCTGCCTGGGCAGGGCATCTTTGTCCATCTTAATTCATATTATTTAGCCGTTAGTATTTGGTATTTAGTGTAAAAACTGTAAGAGAATGAAATGATGGAATGTTGGAATTATGCAATAGTGGAAGATTGGAAATCAAGAAAAGACAACATTTAAAATATTTATTAACATTTTTGCATTCTTACAATATTCCATTGTTGCAGTGAAGTCTTCCTTTTTGGGTATAAATGCATGAGATTGCTTTGTCACTACGTTCCGCGCAATGACAAAAAAGTATACTGTATAAAGTATTACGTATAGTATTCACCCCCACCTTAATCCTCCCCCCTCAAGGGGGAGGAGATAAGAGGAATTAATTTTTGCCTCAAGGGGGAGGAGGTAAGAAATGAGTTAATCCTTTACTCAAGGGGGAGG
>JAQVMU010000111.1 GCA_028703475.1 Atribacterota bacterium
GCTTCAGAAACTGCTTTCTTGACCTCTTCTTGCTGCATATCTCTAGCCATTACCCCTCCAAAGGAAATAATAGAAACCTTAAGGCCGGTACGTCCCAATTTCCTATACTCCATTGTTAATACCTCCTTCTATTTTTATATTATATCATTTGTGAACATAACCCTCGCTTAAAATGTGGAATATCAGTTAAATTTATTTTGTATTTTTATTGATCGACTTATCAATTAACTTATATATTGTTGCTGCCATGGGAACTCCAAGCAGTATGCCCATAATTCCCAAAAAAGCACCCCCAACAATAATAGCTGCAAATACCCATATGCCGGGAAGTCCAATAGTATCCCCTACTACTTTCGGGTAAATAAAATTGCTTTCTATCTGTTGTAAGATAACTATAAAAAGTAGAAACAGTAAAGCTTGAATAGCATCAACCATAAAGATTAGCAAAAATCCCACTCCTGCACCTAAATATGCTCCAATCATCGGTATTAATGCAGTTAAGCCAACTACTGAACCAATAGTCGTTGCATAGGGAAAATGGAATATCAACATACCAATAGTACATAAAACTCCTAAGATAATTGCCTCTTTAAATTGTCCTAAAAAAAAGCTTGAAAATGTTTTTTCGGTAGTAAGTAAAACACTCTGCAGTTTTTCCCTTTTTTCTTTACTAAGATATGCATTGGTTAATTTTTGATAATTTTTCTGTAAAATAGTTTTATCAAAAAGAATGTAAAAACTAAAAACGATTGCCAGGGCTATTTCAACTATCTTATTAAATATGATACCTATAAAAGAGACTGAACCAAATGCCCACTTATTCAACAATTCAAGAAGCCTATTTAATGCCGCTTCTCCGCTGATATCAATCTCAGATAATCTTTCCCCAATAATTGGATATTTTTCAACATGGCCCATTATCCACTGTACAGAATTTTCATAAATAACCGGTAGTTCGGTGGTTGCCAGTTGAACAAATACAATAATTTGCGGAATAAGTATATTAAGAAAAAAGTAAGTTGCTAATATTACAGTTAAAATTGATAAAAGAATGCTGACAAATCTGCGGGTCTTTATAATTAGCTTATTCTTGCTGTTGGGAAAATACAGTCTTTCATATCTTGTTACTATTATATTCAAGACAAATGCTATTCCTGCACCAATTAGCAAGGGGGAAATAATATTATATAAATATTTAATAAGGTCAAGGAATTTGTTAAAATTTAATATTATTAATAGTATTAAACCTATCAGTATAATTGTCCTTGTCGTTATTTTTTGTTTTCCTTCACTTGTTTCTTTTTGTCCCAACATATTAAAACCTTTTTTGATTATATTAACAGGCTAAAATGTTATTTTGCCCTGATTTTATATTATATTTATGAATATACTATTTTATTGTTAAAAAAAATACTTATATTTATTTATTTTTGGAGAATTTTGTTAAATATAATATATTATTGTACCATCTTTCAACCCTGTAATAAATTTATCTTTTTAAAATACTTCCTCTGTATAAGAATTTACAATTTCTACCATTCTCATACCAGGTATCTGTACACAGATACGAAAAAGCAAAAGATCGAACCTGAAGAATTGCTGTTAATAATTATATTAGACATGGTTTTATTATTTTGAAAATTTATCTGTTTAAAAAATAAGACTCACCTTGTTTGACAAGGAGAGCCTTCAGAAGAGTGATTGATTATAGGGAGGTTGCCTGTTATTTTTATTTTATCACAATACAGAGAAAATACAATCAAAGATTAATTTGAAAGTTCTTGTTCTTATTTATATCTGTAATTATTAGATATCTTTAATTTCCATTATTGCTTCTTTAAAGGCATTGGTCAATATCACAACATCCTGGTTAAGGGTTATGCCATCAAATCCGTCTTGAAGATACTTTTTAGCTTCTTTTTCATTTTATTTTCCATTTTATAACCTTCCGACTTCCTTAATTATATTTTAATATATCATATTTAATTTTAGAATATAAGGAGACTTGGGTTTCTTATTTTTATATATTACTTCCGCTACTGATTGTCTGCTATATTGATATATTGTCTATGTTATAATTATAATATCCCTGGAATTGTTAACTTGTGGCTTGAGTAAAGTCAATCAAAAAAGTTTATTTTTTTTGCAAACACCTGTGGAATTCTGATTGTAATATTATTTTAAAGGAAAATGTATTTTGGTTAATATTAAGTCTAATAAAATTATTTTTTGGTTTATAATTATATTTTTTACCCTGTCTGTTGTTACAGCTATAGTTTTTTTCTACATTAACACAGATGCTTTTCGTTCAAATTTAAAATCAATAATTGTAACTCAAATAGAAAATACATTAGGCAAAAAAATAGAAATAGAAAGTCTGGATTCAATATCTCTTATGTCTTTACAACTAAGCAATTTTGCTGTTATTGATGATGACCTCTCTGAAGAAGAAATATTGTTTAAGGCAAAACAAGTCAGGGTCAAATTTGGATTTGTGTTTTCTATTCTTGACTGGAAAAACTGGAAACTGGATATTCGTGACATCCATTTATATCAAGCTTCTATAGATATTACACGGGATTTAAATGGAGAATTTGATATTTTATCAAAATTTAGTATAGATTTAGAAGATAGCCAGCAAAACATTTTTTTCGATCAGGTCCATCTTTATGACAGCGAAATTACTTTAAGGGATAAAATGATTTATTTTTATAATCAGGATGCACTGATAACCTATATAGAGGAAATTGAAGGACATATTGATATATCCGGGATACCAAAAATATCCTTTGATTTGAATGGCCGACAAAAAAATGAAAATGCCCTGCTGGCATTAAAAGGAACCTTATCATTAGAACAGATGGAATACTCTTTGGACTTTCAGCTGGAAAATGCCCAGATAAGACATTTTCAACATTATCTTGAAGTAGCTGAAGAATTCAACATAAACCAGGGTGAATTTGATTTAAGCTTAAACTTTACCTTTTCACCAGATGCAGAACCGGCAGAGATTAACTGGCAGGGAGAGGCTGAATTGTACCAGGTTACTGCAAAACCATCTTTCTTAGAAGGTATTTCTTTTAATGAAATTAACGGTTCTGTGCTTCTTTCCAAACCTGATGTCACATTTTCTGAAATAAAAGCCCTTTATCACGGAACTCCTGTTCTGCTACAAGGTTATGCTAAAACAGAACCTGTCCCCTATTTTGATTTTGATGTTGAAATTATAGATATCAACACCACCTTTATACGGGATGATTTATCAATATTTACTTCAGATTTAAAGAACTTTCCAATACAGGGAGATATCACCCTCGCAGGAAATATAAAAGGATACCAGGAAGATTTTGAACTCACTGCACAACTACTCTCGGATGAAATAGAAATAAAAAATACAATAATGCAAAATATTATTTCAGATTTTTCTTTTAACAATAAGCAGGCTGCAGTACATAATTTTACTTTCATTGACCCGGATTCAGAATCTTCTGTTTCCTTAGAAGGCTATATTGATTTGTCCGATTCC
>JAQVMU010000112.1:0-1896 GCA_028703475.1 Atribacterota bacterium
TGTTCAGGGCATAATATCTTTAAATCTATTTCTCTTTTTTGGGCTACTTCTAAAAACCTATTCATTTCATACTTATCAGAGGATATTTCATTCTGTCTTTGTTTATAAAGAATCCAGCCTTCCATTATATTTTCTCCTATTTTTTATTAACTTATAAAAATTAATTTCTGTTTCTAATAAAAGGTAGTTTGCCTTTTTATTTTACTATCTTTTATGATTTTTATCATTAAAAATCATTTAAATTATTCATAAACTTGATTATGTGTTTCTATCTGATAAAATGGATACTGTAAATTATATAGTTAATATCTTTCCTAAACTAATAAAACAGGGGGTAAACAATGGAACAGACTTTATTGGATTTTCAGAAGTTATGGGAACAACTATTAAATCCTGAACAATTGCAAAGATTACTTTCAATTCTTTTAACTATTGTTATAGTTTTAATAATAACCAAAATAATCTTAAATACAGGGAAAAATGTTATTCAAACAATATTAAGACCACGTAAGGGTGCAAAGGATTACCAGAGAAAGATTGCTCGTGCCGAAACCCTTGCCCCGTTTTTTAACTCAATATTCAGTTTCTTTATCTATTTTATAGCTATTACAATTATTTTGAAAAAAATCGGGATAGACACCACTCCTATTATTGCCAGTGCCGGTGTGCTTGGTCTTGCTATTGGTTTTGGAGCCCAAGCTATTGTTAAGGATTTTATTTCAGGCATATTTATTCTGCTTGATGGCACAATTTCAGTGGGAGACGTTATTACTGTCAACTCTCATACTGGTACAGTTGAATCTATGAATTTAAGACATGTACAATTACGCAAATTCTCCGGCGAATTATGGACTATTCCCAATGGAGAAATTGCCAATTTCGGAAACTTCAACAAAGGCTGGACCAGGGCTGTGGTTGAAGTAGACCTTGCTTATGAACAGGATATTGAAAAAGGTATGCAAGAACTGGAAAATATTGGGAAGCAATGGGCAGAGACAAATAAAGAAATCATATTAGAACCACCCGTCGTGCAGGGAGTAATGTCCCTTGGCGCTTCCGGCATAACTATCAGGCTTATTGCAAAATTAAAACCAATGATGCACTGGGCAGCTGAAAGAGATTTAAAAAAGCTTATTAAAAACCATTTTGATTCTAAAGGTGTCGAAATTCCCTTTAATCGACAGGTGGTTTACCTTAGAAAAGAAGAGGCCTGATTTAAACAATTTATTTTCGCTGATAAAGACCGATTAATTCTGTCTCTTCAATAATATGACCTTCCATGGCTTTTAATAGGTCCTTTTTGTGGCACCCCTCTTTTAAATCAAGTTTCTCATCCAGGGCATATAGTTTAAAGAAATAACGATGTGTCCCGGATGGGGGACATGGTCCTCCATATTCTAATTTCCGGAAATCATTGATGCCCTGTGTCCCGGGAATTTCACCTTCTTCTATAACATCTTTTACATGGATGTTAAAAACGAGCCAATGAATCCATGTCCCTGCCGGTGCGTCCGGATCCTCGACAATTAAGGCTAATCTCTTAGCATTTTCAGGGATATCCTCAATCATCAATGCCGGGCTTACGTCCTCTCCATCGCAGGTAAATTTTTCGGGAATATATCCTTCATGTTCAAAATCAAAACTGGCTAATTTCATTTTATTTACCCCCCTTCCATAAATTTTCTTTTATATTATCCAGGATATATTATAATCTAATTATAAAACAAATTTATAAAAACATAAAACCCTGCTTGAAAAGACTTGTGGAATCTAACTAATTCCTATGTCCTTTGCATAATAGACTAAGTCTATAATAGAATTAACCGCATCAATTTTGATTCCTGTCATCTTACTGATATTCTTCTCAGATAAATTGTTTTCTTTTGCCAGCAGAAT
>JAQVMU010000112.1:1996-3409 GCA_028703475.1 Atribacterota bacterium
GTTGTTTCTATAAATAATCCTTTAAAAACCTCAATATTTTCTGGAAAAAAGAAACAAAACTGTTTATAATAATATTTTACAGGAGGAAACAAATAATGGCAAAAACTATCCTGTTTGACCTTGATAATACACTTATTCTTTTTGATGAGACAAAATTTTTTAAGGCATATGTTAAAAAAGTAGCTCCACTAATGTCTGATATTGCATCTCCGAATACATTATGGCAAATAATACTATCTGCCACTAAGTCAGTATTGCATAACAACGGAAAGACAACAAACCAGGAAGTTTTTAAACAGAATTTTAAACAGAATTTTGGAAACCAAACCGAGGAAATCTGGCAACGTTTTCTTGAGTTCTATAAAAATGAATTTGATCAATTAAAAACCTTGGTTAATGTAAACAATGGCGTATCAGAGATATTTTCTTTCCTACCTGAAAAAAATATAAAAATTGTAATTGCCTCTAATCCATTCTGGCCCTGTATAGCAATGGAGAAAAGAATGGGATGGGCCGGGGTAAAAAAAAATCAGGTTAACCTGATAACACATATGGAAAATATGCATTTTTGTAAGCCACGTTTAGAATATTATCAGGAAATATGCCAAAAAATAAATGAAGAGCCGGAAAATTGTCTGATGGTTGGAGATGACCCGCTAAATGATATGATAGCAGGAAAATTAGGAATGAAAACTTTTTTAGCTACTGACAGTGTCCGATATAAAAGTCAATTACTGGCAATCAGCAAAAAACTTAGACTTGGTTTTACTTCAAAGAAAGACAAAATTGACCCTGATTATAGCGGTCCATTAATTCAATTACGGGAAATATTAGGTAGTTTGCTTTAAATATTCTATAATTTGCGCTCAGCTGATAGCATTTAGAATCTTTAGAAAATTGTTGTTATTGCATCATAAATGAATTTTCCACTGAAGAATAAGAGAAAAACACCACAAACAGCAAAAAGTATTTGCTGTAATCTCTCTCCAAAAAAATGACCTCCTTTAAAAGATACGGAGGCAAGGATTGTATACCAGACAAAATCACAGCTCCAATGAACCAGAATAAAAGTTACTAAACCCCATACACCAAACTTATAAGCTCCGGTAATAAGCACTGCACCGACAGTCGCCCACCATATTAAGAAATAGGGATTTGCTATACTCAAAACGATTCCTGCCTGTAGAGGAGTATAATTATCATCAGTTTTTCCGGCTTTGGAATTGAAAATGTTCTTGATTAACCCAATTCCCATCTTCAATAAAAACAAGCCACCTAAAAAACCGATAGCAACTTTTACCCAGGTAATTTCCAAGAAATTTCCAAAACCGAAGAAGATTATCAAAATCAGGGGTAATTCAACTATACCATGTCCTATCGCAATCATTGGTCCGGAATGAGGATTCTGTGTGC
>JAQVMU010000113.1 GCA_028703475.1 Atribacterota bacterium
TCAACTGTCTTAAAATTGATCAATCATTTATTGATAAATTGATGTACCTTGAGCCTGAGAAGACAATTACTGATGATATTATCTCCATGGCTCATAATTTAGGTCATTATGTAATCGCAGAAGGTGTAGAACATGAAAAACAGAAGCAATACCTGCAAAGACACGGCTGTGATAAGATACAGGGTTATCTAATCAGTAAACCCCTTGATGAAGATATGGCTATTGAATTTCTCAGGAAATATAAGAGCATAGAAAACCAATAACAATCACTGTTTTGGTTGATAAATCTACTTATATTAATAAAAATTTTTTAATTCCCATTTTTTTGTAATTAATTAATTAATTAATCAGGAATATCAATTTCCCACAATATTTTTTACTTCAAGGTATTGAAAATAATCATAAATTTTAGTAGAATAACTTTAATTTTTTAAATTTTTAATACTATATTATGTTATTAATTTAAAATGATAAAGGAGGTGTGTATTAATATTATAAATTTTTTACCAGAAATGTTGTTAAACAAAAATAGATATTTAGATAATAAAATTAAAATAGGAGAATTTATGAATAAAATAAAATATTTGATTATAGCAATAATCATTATAGGGATACCTTCCTTTGGTATGGCAGATGTTATTGAACAGGAAGTTAATTGTGTTTCCTGTAATGAAGACTTAAGTATAAGTTCCAACTCTGAATGTACAACTGTTTCGGTGGGAAAAGATGTTTCAACTGACGGGTCTACTATTATTTCTTACAATTCTGATTGTGGTGGCTGTCCTTTCCATACAACGATTGTCCCTGCTGCTGATTGGGTAGAAGGCGATATGAGAGGGATTATGCATCGAGGAGAAGTTCAAGGTGAAATGCCCCAGGTTCCCCATACATTTCAATATTTAAGAAGCTGCCTTCCGGTAATGAATGAAAAAGGTGTAGCTGTTGGAGAAACCACTTGCTCCATTGATACCAGCACTGAATATGGTCAGGAAGTAAGAGAGGTAATGCGCAGCAGTGAAGGCATTGTGGATTATGAATACATTTTAGAAGTAGTATTAGAAAGAGCCTCAACTGCCAGAGAAGCTGTAGAAATTTTAGGTGACATTATCGAAACTTACAAATGGGCTCCTATTAATGCTGAAAATATAAACTTTGCTGATGGTGATGAAATATGGATAATGGAAGTGTATGGACATGACCTATGGTGTGCTTTTAGATTAGCTGATGATGAAGTGTTTGTATCCGCTAATGCAGCCAGGATTAGAGACATTGATTTTGATGATGAGGAAAATGTAATGCACTCCCCAAATATTATTTCTTTTGCTGTTGACAAGGGATGGTATGATCCTGTTTCCGGAGAGCCTTTCCGCCCGGCAGATATTTATGCACCAAATAATAATGTGTATGCAACACGTAGAGTATGGAGGGCATATGATATAATGGCCCCTTCTTTAGGGCTAAGCCCGCATGAAGTGGAATATCCTCAAACAATAGTGCCAGATAATAAACTTTCTGTCCATGATGTATTTAAAATCATGGGTGATTATTATCAGGGAACTGATTATGATTTAACTGTAGGTCCCGCAGCAGGTCCCTGGGGTAACCCAATTCGGTATGCTAACTCAGGTGATGGCACATGGGAAAGAAGTATAAACATGCATCGAACAAATTATTTCCATATCAGCCAGATAAACAATAATTATCCTGATCCAATAAAGGGTGTAGCATGGTTTGGCTACGGAGCCCCGGACAGTTCTTATATTGCTCCCTTAAGTGGCACAATGAATGAATTACCGGAATTTTACAGAACAGGTTCAAGATGGGAACCTTTCGATCGCAATTCCGGGTGGTGGATAAATATATATGTACAGCAGATGGCTGAATTGCATTACAATGAAGCAATTAAAGATCTTTATGCAGTCCGTGATCCAAAGCTGGAAATGTTATATGAAATTGTCCCCGAAGTTCAAAAGAAAGCAACAGAAATTTACCAGACAGATCCTGAAAGAGGATTGAGTTTAATAAATAATTTTTATTATCAGCATGCAGTTGCATTACATGAATCCTGGAAAAATTTAGGTGATATGCTATTAGGAAAATATGCCATGGGATATATAAATTTCCGTACTGCTGCCTATCCTGAATGGTGGAATGAATTAATTGGATATGGTCCTGTAGAAAGATAAAATACACAATTTGATACTGAAAAATTAACTATAAAATGGCTGGAAGAGATAAAATCTTTCCAGCCATTAAAAATTTTGTAATATTGTAGTTTTACAATCCTTATTAGTTAAAATATTAGTAACTAAAAACTGAATGTTAGGGAAATTAATTTGTTTAAATTAAAATATCTTCATTTTTATTTCTTTGACATAATCTTAGTAAATACATTAAAATATATCCAGTTTAATAATTTTTATGGTGAAAGGGAAAGAATATGACTAAGCTACAACTACTCACATTAAGTGAGAATACTTCCTCAATTGGGAAAAACTTGATTGCTGAGTGGGGCTTAAGTTTCCTGCTAAAAACAGAAGATTCTACAATATTATTTGATGTAGGAAGAAATATTTCTGCCTGCTACAATGCACAGATGCTCGGGATAAATTTAAATACTATAGATAAAATTGTGTTGAGCCACAGTCATCCGGATCATACAGGTGGGCTAAGGCAAATATTAGAAAGAATAAACAAAAAGGATAAAATAGAAATTTTTGCCCATCCTGATGTCTGGAAGAAAAGATTCAATTGTAATAATGATAATAATTGTAAGTATGCCGGGATACCTTTCAGCAAAGATGAGCTGGAAGGTCTTGGTGCCGAATTTTCTTTAAGTAAAGAACCGGTAATAATTGCCAAAAATATGCTTACAACTGGTGAAATTCCAATGAAAACTGATTTCGAACAAGTAGATTCAGGTAATAAAAAAAGATTGATTCTATATAATGGGGAATATGTTGATGATTTTATCCTGGATGATCAAGCCATTATTTATAAATCAGAAAAAGGACTTGTTGTTATTGCCGGATGCGCTCATAGGGGAATAATTAATACAGTTCTCCATGCCCAAAATATAACAGGAATTAAAGATGTATTTGCAGTAATTGGAGGGTCTCATCTGGTTGATTCAAATACCGAAAGAATTGTTAATACCATGAAAGCATTGGAAGAATTAAAAGTTAAAAAGATAGGATTATGTCATTGTACAGGATTTAAAGCTTTAAGTATGCTATATAATATGTTTCCCGACCAATTCATTACTGTCAATGCAGGTACTGAAATCTTATTTTAGATTTTTAATTTATAGGTAATTTATACTTGGCCCGTTTCCTATTTGTACTAACTCTTATTAATATAGGTACAAAATATATAGAATA
>JAQVMU010000114.1 GCA_028703475.1 Atribacterota bacterium
TCCAGGACGTACAGGTTAAGCTGGAAGTATTTCGTGATGGGTATAAAGTGGTATTTGAAGTTTTAGAGAATAATCTTGTCAAGGATATAATAATAGAAGATAGCACTATTTTAGAGCAGGAAGAAATAGAAGAAGTAATGGTATTAAAAAGAGGGCAGATATTTTCCCAAAAAATACTGCAAAATGATCTGGATAGAATTTCTCAATTATATAGCGATAAAGGGCTAATTTTAGCAAATGTTAATGAAATTAACTTTAACCAGGAAACAGGTGTCCTTATCATCAGTCTTGCCGAAGGAATAGTTGAAGAGGTTAAGATAACCGGAAATGAAAAAACTGTGGACAAGGTTATCAGGAGAGAGATAGAAATTGAACCAGGTGATTTATTTGATTTTGATAAGGTGAAAAAATCAATGCAGGAAATATATAATCTTGGTTTTTTTGAAGATGTAACTATGAGGTTAGAGCCTGGAACCGGAGAAGAGCAGATTGTGTTGATTATTGAGGTGGTTGAAAAAAGTACCGGAGTACTTGGCGGTGGCGGCGGATACAGCTCCGGTGAAGGACTTTTTGCCTATGCCAGTATTAAGGAAGCTAATCTTTTTGGACGAGGACAAAGCATTGAAGCAAAGTTAGAAGTTGGTACCAGAACAACTTACAGTCTTTCATTTTATGAGCCCTGGTTAGCTAACACACCCACTTTTCTAGGAATAGAAGCATATGATATCTTTATGAAAAAAGATGAAATAGTCAATGAAGTCGATTCGGAGTATGAGATAGAGCGATTAGGAGGAAAACTTTCCTTTGGAAGGACTTTTAAAGATAATTTTAAAATAGGTTTGGAATTAAAAACCGAAGAAGCCACTTATGATTTAATCTCAGGACAGCTTCCTGATGATATACAGGAAGGTATCACAAATAGCATTAGACCTATTTTAGTCTATGATACGCGTGATGACAGATTTAACCCGACAGAAGGTTGGTTTATAACAGGTTCAATTCAAAATGCAGGAGGATTTTTGGGAGGAGATTATACTTATCGAAAATACGATTTGGATTTAAGAACTTACATGTCCACGAATGTCTTTGATGAGGATAAACAGAATGATTCAAAATTAACCAGTACAATAAATGATGGAGTCCTGGCATTGAGAGCTGTGGGAGGTATTGGAGATAGAGAGCTACCTTCATTTGCGAAATATGAAATTGGCGGTTTGGGTACTGTAAGGGGTTATGATTATAAAGAATTTTCCGGTGACATTTCGCTGGTTTTTAATGCTGAATTTCGTTTTCCCTTATCAGATAATGTACAGGGAGTTGTCTTTGCTGATTTAGGAAATGCCTGGAATTATGGTGAGTCAATTGCAATAACCGATTTAAAATTTGGCAAGGGCTTTGGTATTAGATTTGATACTTTTATTGGCCCTATTAGTATAGACTATGGGATAGGTGAAGATCAGGAAGGCCAGGCTTATTTCAGTATTGGACACAGTTTTTAATGAATTAATATCATTTAAATATTATCGTATTTAATGATTTTATAACTATAATAATAAAAAATTGAATAAATTTATAGTTGATTGGTATAAATTCTAAGGAGGAAATTTATGAATTATAACTTAACTGCAAGAATGAAAAAACTTAGTAAGATAGTAATTGTCATGGTGGCTGCAATTTTTTTAGGTGCAATGTTTACCAATAGTGCAATAGCACAGAGTGTTGGATTAGTTGATTTAGCAAAAGTGACTGCAAGCCACCCAAATACTGAAAAGATAAATCAGGTAAGTCAGGAATTAAGAACTGAATTACAAACAAGACAGGAAAAGTTAAATCAGGAAGGCAAAGGGCTTGATGAATCGGAATTAATAAAACTGGAAGAACGCTTTAACGCAGAATGGGAGCCCATAAAACAAAAAATACTTGCACAATTACAGGCTTTGCAGGCAGAGAGAAATTCCGATATTGTTCAAGCTATTAAGGCTGTAGGCGAAAAAGGAAATTATGAGGTGATTATTAACAGCGAAGTTCCTGTATTTACCGGTAATGATATGACAGATTATCCTATTATCCTGTATGGTGGAGAAAATCTTACCCAGGATGTGATTACGGAAATCGAGAGGATTACCGCTTCTTAATAAAAATCATTAATAAAACAAAAAACTTTAGTTTTATTAATTTAGTTTACATGCTTTCCATATCAGGAGAATTCTTTGGAAAAAATATTGACGGAAAAATTAATAAAAATTTACCGTAAAAGAAAAGTTGTTGATGAAATTAATCTGGAGATTAATAGAGGAGAGGTAGTTGGTTTGCTTGGTTCAAACGGAGCGGGTAAAACCACTACCTTTTATATGATTGTCGGTTTAATACGTCCTGACAAGGGGAAAGTATTTTTTAAAGGAAAAGATATAACTCATAGCCCTATGTACAAGAGGTCAAGGATGGGGTTAGGTTATCTTTCACAGGAGCCATCCATATTTAGAAAACTGTCTGTTCGGGAAAACATCCTGCTGATATTAGAGGCAACAGGGGTTGACCGTATAGAGCGCGAAAAAAGATGTCAAAATATGCTGAAAGAGTTAGAAATATCCCACTTATCAGAATATAAAGGGTACATGCTTTCCGGTGGAGAGCGAAGAAGAGTGGAAATTGCCCGGACTTTAGCCACATCACCCTCATTTATTCTGCTTGATGAGCCATTTACCGGAATTGACCCTATCGCAATCTATGATATTCAGGAAATCATTGGATATCTTAAAGAAAAAGGATTGGGTATACTGGTAACGGATCATAATGTAAGGGAAACTATGAAAATTACTGACCGCACCTATATTATGCATGATGGGAAAATATTAGCCTCAGGGAATCCTTCTGAAGTTGCCAATTCGGAAATCAGCCGGAAGTACTATTTAGGAGAAAGATTCGCGTTGTAAATTGTAAGAAGGTTTACAGTTTTTAGTTTAAAAGAGTAAATATAGATTTTATTCATTTTTTTAACTAATTAGAAAAAAACGTCTCAAAATATTTATTGGGAACCATTTTTTGATAATTTTGATATTGTCTTTAGTATTTTTTTATTTCTTTAACTAAAAACCAAAAACAAAAAACTATAAACTATTCTAATAAAGAAAGGTTTCAGGGCTTTTTGTCCCTGACTAAATTATGTACAGCATTATTTTAATTGTTACCCTGATTATTGTTAGCGGGATTATCGCCTATATAGGTGATTTGACCGGTTTTCGTATTGGGAAGAAAAAAATAAGTATTTTTGGTTTACGTCCCCATCGCACTGCAGTTTTTATAACCATTATAACTGGAATAGTTATATCAATTCTGACTATTTCAATTTTATCAATATTGTCTAATG
>JAQVMU010000115.1 GCA_028703475.1 Atribacterota bacterium
AAAACAAAATAGTAGAGAATAGAGAAGAGTCAATTGTAGTAATTATTCCCGCTTTTAATGAAGAAAAAAACATTAAAAATGTTATCAGGAAGTGTAAAGAATATGTTCAAAAGATTATAGTAATAGATGATGGTTCTTCTGACAATACTTCTCAAATTGCCAAAAATGAAGATACAATAGTCATTATAAATAGAGAGAATTTAGGGAAAACAGATTCTCTCAAAAAAGGATTCAGAAAAGGTACAGATGAGAGTGCTGATATATTTTTACTGCTTGATGCGGATGGCCAGCACAATCCGGATGAGATTCCCTTATTTTTGGAAAAAATCCATGAAGGTTATGATCTTGTAATCGGAGCAAGAAAATTCAGACCTGAGTTAATGCCAAAAATCAGAATCCTGGCAAATGCAGTTTCATCCTATTTAGTATCATTAATCTGTGGTGTTAAAATAGAAGACAGCCAATCCGGTTACAGGGCATTGACAAGGGAAGTGGTTGAGGAAATTACTATAACTTCAAGCAGGTTTCAGGCTGACACAGAAATGATTGTGAAAGCAGCAAAACATGGTTTTAAAGTAGGATTTGTACCTATAGAAACAATTTATCATCCTGAAGCAAAAAGTAAGGTTCACCAGTTTATCGACCCATTAAGATTTATTTTTTTAATAACCAGGCTTGCATTTTATAAAAAGACAAAAAAGTAATATTCTCTAAAAATATGATACATTAATAATAAGCAACTAACTTATGACATCTTTTATATAATTATTTTTTGTGTATTTTTAAAAAGGATTTGTAAAGTATTATCTGATTGAATTATATTTACTTATAATTTATTATGTACAAATACTTTTTCAATCAATACATCAAAACTTTATTTGAATTACACCTGGAAAACCTGTTATAGTATATTGTGATTTAAAACAGACAGTAATCATTAATATATATGATTTTTAAAAAGACTAATATAACATAGAAATATTTATGTCGAGTTGAATAAATACAAATAAACAGAAAGATAATTATAATGTTAGAAAAAAATCAGAAGAATAAGAAAATAAAAGGAAGTTTACCTCCCTGGTGGCATGGTTTTTTAGGATTTATTGGATTTTTTGGATTTCAGGGATTTTCACAGCACAAACCCTATACCTTGCTATTTTTTACCTTTTTTGCTTTTTTTTCTTATTTTAAATTTCTCAGAAAAGAATTAGAGTATTTAGGATTACTTGGCTTTGTAGGAATTATTGTTGCGGTTTTAGGAATAATAGGAGTTATACAGGTATAATTTTTCAATACCCGTCAAAAAAATATGCTGACAGAAGCCACCGGTTCAAAAATAAAAAAATTTATTTCAAGTTATTATAATTTTCCACGGGTAATTTATTTCGTATTCATTGCACGATTTATAAATTCTATTGGTTACTTTGTCTTTCCTTTTCTAACACTTTTTTTAACAAAAAATCTTTCTCTCAGCGCAGATAAAGTTGGCATATACCTTATGCTTGTAGAGGTAGGAAGAATAATCGGGGCTCTTACAGGAGGTAAGGCAACTGATTATTTTGGAAGAAAGATTGTATTGGTGGGATCCCAGATAGCCACTGCACTTTTTTTATTTCCCTGTGCTTTTCTTGGAGAATCATTATTAGTTCCAAATTTGTTGATTTTTGCCGCTTTTTTTAATGGAGCTGTTCACCCGGCAATTGATGCAATAATAGTAGATGTTAGTAATACGGGTAATCGAAAAGAGATTTTTTCATTCATTTACCTGGGACTTAATCTTGGATTTGGTATTGGCTCACTTGTTGCAGGTTTTTTATATAACAACCATATAACCTTATTATTTTTAGGCAATGCTGCTGCTGTAATAATTGTATCTATTGTTGTAAGTTTTTGTGTTTGTGAGACTATGCCAAAAAGAATAGACAATTCAATATTAAATTCTGTTAATGATGGACCCGGTGCAGATAGGATAAAAATTGTGAAGCCGGAAAAAATGTTCACTGCTCTAAGGAAAGAACCCATTGTATTTTATTTTTTTCTTGTTAGCATTTTATATTTTTTGGTGCACAGCCAATTCTTTTTCAGCCTGCCTCTCCAGATAGATGATATATTTTTAACAAAAGGTCCACAGTATTTTGGAGTAGTGATGAGCTTCAATAGCTTGATTGTTGTTCTTATGACTTTACCTGTAACGTGGTTATCCAGACAAAATACATCTGTTATTAATATTTTTTGGTCTGGTGTCCTATTTGCCATTGGTTTTGGAATGTTAAGATGGGTTAGTGTTATAGGATGGATTTTATTATCAACTTTCATATGGACTTTAGGGGAAATATTATTACGAATTAATGCAGGTGTTTTTATTGCCAACCATAGTCCTGATGCATTAAGGGGTCGCTTTAATTCACTTGTAACAGTCAGTGGCAGTGTTGGTCGCATAATTGGGCCACCTCTGTTGGGATTGATTATTACCGATTATGGTATACGCAGCATCTGGTTGGTAATCACTTTATTATCTGTTATGGCATCTGCTTTCATGTATTTAATTCATATCTCTGAGAAGAATAATATTTAGATTATTGCTATTAAAAAATAATTAAACATTTCAGCAAATAGGGCTGTAATAATATTTATTTAAGTGCTTTAAAATAACCATATTATAGTGGTGAGTTAAATATATGACAGTAATCATAAAATTGATACAGTTAAATTAAAAATGCTAAGAAATATAGATATAAAATATTATAAATTGAAATATGCACAATTAATATGTAAAAATAAGAAAGAGATAGGATTGTTATCTTGAAATATAATGAAGTTGTTCCTGCTGTATTTATTGAACGCATCAACCGTTTCCTGGCTAAAGTTTTAGTTGGAGGAAAATTTGAAATGGTCCATGTGAGGAATTCAGGCAGGTGTAGAGAAATATTGATTCCGGGTACAAAAATATTTCTGGAGAAAATTGGTAACCTGAGAAACCGAAAGACAAAATATTCGCTGATAAGTGCTTATAAGGGGACAAAACTGATAAATATTGATTCCCAAATTCCCAATGATTTAGTGAGTAATGCTTTAATGGAAAAGTCTTTACCGGGAATTGATGTTGGGAAAGATATAAAAAGGGAAGTTAAGTACAATAATTCACGGTTTGATGTAATGTACCATAATCATAATTCTAAGGGATTTATAGAGGTGAAAGGTGTTACCCTGGAAAAAAATGGAATAGCTCTTTT
>JAQVMU010000116.1 GCA_028703475.1 Atribacterota bacterium
TTATGCAGAAATCATAGTTTATATGTTACTGCAAATCCATTAACAATTGCTGAAGGAAATTCTACAACCATTACTGCTGAGTTAACTAATGCTGACGGGTACCTTGTTGAAGGCGAAAATATTAATTTTATTATTAAAGATGGGAATGGCAATTTAAGCAGCAATAGTGGAACTACAAATGAACTTGGAGTAACATCAGTTACGCTTAATATCGATATTGCAGGAACAACTACAGTAGAGGCTAACTGGCAAGGCGATTCTACTGTAGTGCTTGATTTTGTAGAAGTTATTTGTACAAGTGCTCCTATTTATCAGGTTAATCTAACAGCTGATAAAACAACAATCTCGGTTGGGGAAACCTTGGATATTAAAGCCACAGTTACTGAAAACGGGAATCCAGTTAGTGGAATCGAAGTAGAATTTTCATTAGATGATTACAGCAATGCAAGGATAGATGGTTCTGATTCACCCGTGATTAAAACTACAGATGGGAACGGTGAAACGACTGTAGTTTTGAGTAATTTGACTGCTGGAGATTCTGTAACTGTTACTGCTGAAGCAGGTGGAGATAGTGGCATTATCAATATTAGCTGTGAAGCTCCTCCAATTGCAATAGAATTAATAAATAATTCCCAAGAGCATGGTACTGGAAAAGATGGGAAAAAACAGGTATATTTTAATATAAATGTTCTAAATAGCAGTATTGATTTGGAACAAATGATTATATCTTGGGTACCAAACGGGAATGAAAAGTTGTCAGAATTGTGGATTGGTGACACACAAGTATATTATAACAGCTCGGGTGCAGAAAATGGGACTACTATTACTTTTAATCAACTTAACAATCCAACATATTACATTTTAAACAAAGATGAATCTTATGAAATTAAAATGATATTCGATAAAGATGTTAAAAAGAAAGATTGGACGATTGCTTTTATAAATCCTGAAACGTTGACTGAAATAACGCCAAATATAACTTTTTATCTTAACTAAGCTAGGAATTAAAGGGAAAAGATAAAGGAAAAGATAAATGATTGCAAAAAAAAATTCTTTTAATAAAAATGGATTTACCTTAATAGAATTGATGGTTGTTGTGGCTGTATTAAGCCTGATTATAATTGGGACGGTTTCTTTTTTTGGTGGAGGAATTCGTTCCTGGATATCAGGACAATATCAATTGAAAGCTCAAAGAGAAGCCCGCATGAGACTTGACCAAATGGTTAAGGAAATTAGAGAGGGAGATAAATTTGATAGTGCTTCTGGTGAAAATACTATAATAGTTGAATACAACATTCTTTCAAAAGACAATGTAACATACAGCTGGTCTGGAACTTCTGGTGATAGCATAACCAGAAAAAGTGGAAGTGGAACTCCTGCAACATTATTAGATAATGTTCATGATTTTTCCGTGACATATTTAAATCAATCAGGGATTATTATGACTGATGAAAGTAATGCATCAAAAATATTAATTAATCTTCAGTTGGATTTAGACGGAGATGCAGCAACAGGAGGTAATCCTGATGTTGTTCTTAATACCGAAGTTAATTTAAGAAATTATGGATTATGAGAAAATATAGAAGACAATAAAGAGATAAAGATAAATTGCTTTATTTTGACATTATAAATAATATATAATAAATATAACATAAATAATATTATTATGTATATGTTCTATTTGTAATTAAATATTAAATAAGATTCTTTTAAAAAAGAAGGTGATAAATATGAAAAATATTCTAAGATCATTTTACATAAACAAAAATGGTAAAATATTAAAATCCCAAAATGGAATGGCTCTGTTAAGTGTACTAATTTTTACTTTTGTTTTGGTCAGTATTGTAATTGCTATGCTTGTTATGGCACAAAACGATACCAAGCTATCTACATTACAGCGAGATTCAACAAAAGCATTTTACCTTGCTGAATCAGGAGTAGAAGAAATGCTCTGGAAATTAAATACAAGTGGGGAAAATGGTGGAATAGAGCTACCTGATGATTTAACAATTGATGATCCACGTTGGCCAGATTATGGAATTAATCATAGTGGTAGTGAAGATGAATATTATGAAGTTTCAATCGAACCTCTCCCGGAAGACGACCCAAGAAGAGAGACAGGGGAAAAAATAAAAGACTGGGTAGTAATAAAATCAACTGGTGTTGTCGAAGGAAATGGAGAAGATGTAACAGGTAAAAGGACGATCCAAGTTGTTGCGCATTTTACAATTACTCAACGAACCAGTGTCTTGTATGACAAAGCAATATTGACAGACCACATGATTACCTTTCAGGGTAATCCTGGTGCTACAATTACCGGTGGAGATATACACTCGAATTATGGTATTGAAGTAAAGGGACCGTATGAATTCGATGGAACAGCAACTACTTCAGGTATTCCTGATGACTATCCCAATACACCTTATAGTGCTTTAAATGATTTAGATGATACTGATAATGGTGATTTTTCAGGACCTGGTAACTGGCCAGCAATGGATATCCCCCCGGTACCTTATGATGAATTAAAAGCTATGGCTGAGGCTAATGGAACTTACTATCCAAATGGCTTTGATTCAAAAGATTATGGTAGAGGAGACTATGAATTTACAGGAGTTGTATATGTAGAAGGTGATGTTGTGTTTAGAAATGGAGATTCTCTTACTATAAATGATGGTGCCCTGGTAGTTGCCAAGACTAATCCGGATGACCCTAATGATTCTTCAGGAACTATGGAATTTAAGAACGGTTCTAATCTTACCATTAACAGAAGTGATCCAGTCCCGGAAGGTGCTTACCCTGGCCCTATTGCACTTGCAGCTATGGGAGATGTTTTGCTACATGCAAGCTCATCATCGTTAAACGGAGTAGTGCAATCGGGTGGTTATTATAATGATGAGGGAGAGCTAATGCCTGGAGGAATGGTGGATTTTCGGAATGATTCAGTTGTTACAGGTGCAGTAGTAGCTGAAGAAGTCTGGATGCATAATAAGACAACCATTAATTATGACGGTGATTTTATGGAAAACTTTACAACAGTTACAACCCTTGGGAATGCGAGATATGATAAAGTTTCCTGGCAGGAAATATAGTATATTATAATTGATTGTATTATAATAGTATATAAATAACAAACAACTTAAAGATAGACCAATAGAATATAATTTTATAAAAAAAGTATCAAATAATGTAAAA
>JAQVMU010000117.1 GCA_028703475.1 Atribacterota bacterium
TTTTGTTTATCTATACCTGAATTCTACATTATATTGTTTTTGGAAAAAAAGAAAAGTTGATTACTTAAAGTTTTATAGCCTGGAATAATGGAATATCGTAAGAGTGCAATTTACTTTTTACTGTATTCAATTGTTTTTAACTAAATACTAACTACCAACTACTATCGACTAATCAGGCAATCTCATACATTATTGTATTTTCAGGATTATCGTATATTTCATAAATAATAATTTAATGTAATTTAGTGGTATTAAATTTAAGTATATGATATATTTTTATCATAAAATATTTCAATAGTTCTTTCCTTTGATTTTTTGTCTAATATCACCATTAACAAAAATTGATAAAGGCAAACTGCCTGAAAAGGCACAACGCAAAATGATGGGCCTAAAGCAAGCCTTTGCTATGGCTGCCACACTGCCGATTTTTTTTTATTTTTACTACTTCTCTTTATTTTTTTTCTTTAGGAGGTGCACCTTAAATTTATAATTATTAACTAATTTATAATAATCAATGGTCTGTTTTGAATATCAAATGATTATTTGTAAGAATGTTAAGCACAATAATTAAACCTTTAAAAATTACTATGTATAGGAGAATAATAATATGCAGCAAAATAAAAATAAAACATTCCTTTTCATTTTTGGTTTACTTTTAATGCTCTCCCTGGTCTTTACTTTCTCAGGTTGTGTACCCCCTGTCCCTGAGGTCATAGATGTAACCGGAGTAGAGATAGTTGAAGAAGACCAGTCAATGAAAGTTGATGAAACTTTACAATTGACTGCAATAGTTACCCCCGAAGATGCTACTAACAAAGTAATTACCTGGGAATCAGATAACCCGGATGTAGCTGCAGTAGATGAAAATGGTCTGGTAACTGCCCTGAAAAGTGGAACAGCCAATATCACTGTTACTACAGAAGACGGTGGTTTTACCGATACCATAAAAATAACAGTAACAAAACCAACTCCTGCACCCTCTCCTACACCCACTCCCACTCCTGACAAGTATACCCTGACAACAACTGTCTTGCCTGCTGATAGTGGTACTGTTACAGGAGATGGTGAATATGAACAAGGAGATGAGGTTTCTATCACTGCCACAAATGCTGACGGATATGTGTTTGTCAACTGGACTGCCCCTGCCGGTAGCTTTACTGATGAGACCAGCCCTATCACAACCTTCACTATGCCCGCTGAAGATGTGACTATTACTGCAAACTTTGAAGAGATTCCAACCTATAGTGTAACAATAGCTGACGTAGTAGGCGGAACTGCCACTGTTGCTGCAAATCCTAATTCGGACGTTCTGCAAGGAGTTACCGTAACAGTTACCATCAGTGATATTGAAGAAGGTAAAGCTTTTTCTTCTATTGAAGTTACAGGAGATGATACCAGTGGTTCAATAATAACTTCAGAAATATTACCAGGTGAACAATACACCTTCATCATGCCGGATGAGGATGTGACAGTGAATGTTAACTTAATATCTGTTTATGAGGTAAACTTTCAAACAGTTGATGGTACACCAGCAGGAGTAAGCAGCAGAAAAATTGATGCTATTAATTTATCCGGATTCAAAATAGAAATATTCACAGATGCAGAAAGAAACACCAAGAAAACTGAGACCGAAACTGAGAATGATGGTACAGCCTCAGTAAAACTTCCTAACGGCGAATACTGGTTTAGGGTAAGCAAAGAAGGTTATGCAGATTATCCTCCTGAAAACAATGACTTATCAGTACAAAGAACACCTAATCCAGGATATTTTGTCGTAGATGGTGCTGATATTATAGACCCTCCAATACAGGTACCCATTAAACGGGTCTATAAAGTAATCATAGTTGATGTAGGTGGAGCAGCAACAGTTACCGCTACTCCCAATACAGAAATCTTTGAAGGAGAAAATGTTACAATTACCATTAGTGGTATAACAGATAACAAGGTCTTTTCCTCAATTGAAGTAACCGGGATTGATACTAATAATACAATAACACGCACAGTAGTAACAAAGGGTAAAGAATATACCTTCACCATGCCTGCTGAGGATATAAGAGTAACTGCTAACTTTATTGAAGCATTGTTCGCAGAAGACTTCACTGATACAAGTCTTGGTGAAAGTTCTGACAATTGGTCTTCTGATAATCACTGGCGTATTCAAAACACGACTACTGCAGGCGGAAATACACCAGAAATGTTTTTTGAAGGCTATCCTGATGACCATGATGCATATAAATTAATCTCTCCGTCTTTTAATTCAAATGAATTTAGTCAAATTATTCTTAGATTTCAATATAATACATTTTATCCTATGTATCCAGGAACATATACATTAAAAGTTGCATATACAACAGACGAGGGAGCAACATGGGAAGAGATTTGGTCAACTCCTTCTGTATTTGGATTGAAAACAATCGAGGAAACCATTGATTTGGATTCTAATAATAGCGAAATACGGATTGCCTGGGTCTTTGAGGGAAACCCTTCGGAGATTTCCTACTGGTCTATCGATAATATTTTAGTTTCCTGGGAATGAATAACAAAATAAATCAAGCAGAACAGATGAATAATCAAATATTAGTAAATTAACAGGAACTCACTATATCAGAATTGTCGATAGTTCTGGTGCTGGATATAACAGTAAATCAAAAATTAATATATATAGCTTTTAATTAAGCGAATATACACTATGATTTTAGTATTTATTCCAATACCCGCCGGTTTACTTGTAAATCGGCGGGGTTGCTTTTCTCATATTCTATCATTTCTTCCCCCTCACCCTAACTCTCTCCCTCCGCGGGGAGAGGGAATTTACAGTATTCAGACTCAATACCGTTTTTGCCATTGCGAGACGAGTTTTAACTCGTCGTGGCAATCTCATACATTTATTTATTCCAGCATAACTGTAGTGGAGTAGTTTTCAGTTTTTTGTTTATAGTTTTTAGTAAAAGAAATTTTGTTTATCTATACCTGAATTCTACATTATATTGTTTTTGGAAAAAAAGAAAAGTTGATTACTTAAAGTTTTATAGCCTGGAATAATGGAATATCGTAAGAGTGCAATTTACTTTTTACTGTATTCAATTGTTTTTAACTAAATACTAACTACCAACTACTATCGACTAATCAGGCAATCTCAT
>JAQVMU010000118.1 GCA_028703475.1 Atribacterota bacterium
GAACCGGATATACACAGGAAGCAGCTAAACAAGGCATTCCTTCTACTTCCACAACACACATGCGGCAAGAACCGGGATAATGATTGATTTCAGGCATAGCACAAAGTGTCGGAATTTTTATTCCTGCTTGAGTTGCTGCATCCAAAATTGTCGTCCCTGCCTCTACCCTTACTTTTTCCCCATCAATTATAATTTGGACTAAGGGTGCAGTTGTTTTCTCCTTCTTTAAATCTTTCATTTTATGTTTTCTTAATCCTTTCTAAAATACTTATGATATATTCTTAGTTAATTTGTTTTAATAATTTTAGATTAGAGAATTAAATTAACTATAATAAGTTATTACTTAATTTTTTTACAGTTTAACGCTTACTAATTGCACCAAATTTACAAGCTTCATAGCACGCACCGCATTTTATGCACTTGTTTTGGTCAATTTTATGAGGTTGTTTTTTCTCTCCTGTAATTGCATTAACAGGGCATTTCTTAGCACAAACAGTACATCCAACGCACTTTTCAGGGTCTATTTCATATCTAAGTAATGATTGACATACTCCTGCCCTGCATTTTTTATCTCTAATATGCTCGATATATTCATCCTTAAAATATTTTAATGTTGTCAATACAGGATTTGGTGCAGTTTGTCCTAATCCACAAAGAGCAGTATCTTTGATTCTATAGGCTAATTCCTCCAGGATATCCAGATCTTCCATCTTCCCTTTACCTTCACAAATCCTGTTTAATATATCTAACATGACTCTGGTTCCTTCTCTACAGGGGGTGCATTTTCCACATGATTCATCTTGTATAAAGTTCATAAAATAACGGGCAAGGTCAACCATGCAGGTATCTTCATCTATAACTATTAATCCTCCGGAGCCCATAATTGCTCCTAACTCTTTTAAGGACTCATAATCAACTTTGGTATCGAGATGTTGTGCAGGAATACATCCACCAGATGGTCCCCCAATTTGAACTGCTTTAAATTCTTTATTATTAGGAATTCCTCCACCAATTTTATAAACAATGTCTCTGAGAGTGATTCCAATAGGAACTTCAATTAAACCAGTATTGTAAATATTGCCAGCTAAAGCAAATATCTTTGTCCCTTTACTCTTTTCGGTGCCTACAGAAGCATACTTTTCAGCACCATGCATGATAATATAAGGAATATTTGCCAGAGTTTCTACATTATTTAAAACAGTAGGCATTTCAAATAATCCCTGATTTGCAGGGAAAGGCGGTCTCGGTCTTGGCTCTCCTCTTTTTCCTTCAATAGAACGCATCAAAGCGGTCTCTTCACCACAGACAAATGCTCCGGCCCCCATTCTTATTTCTACATCAAAGTCAAACCCAGTATTTAATATATTTTTCCCCAATAGATCGTGTTTTCTCATTTCTTTTACAGCGATTTTTAATCTTTCTATTGCCAGGGGATACTCAGCTCGTACATAAATATAACCTTGATTAGCTCCAATGGCATAACCACCAATAATCATCGCTTCTAAAACACTATAGGCATCGCCTTCCAGCATACTACGGTCCATAAATGCACCAGGGTCACCTTCGTCAGCATTACATAAAATATATTTTTTTTCACCTTTCGCTTTAGCTGCAAAGTCCCATTTCAATCCTGTGGGAAATCCTGCGCCACCTCTGCCTCTTAATCCTGATTTTTTAATTTCCTCAATAACTTCCTGTGGGGTCATCTCCGTCAATGCTTTACCCAGGGCCATAAAACCATCTGCCCCTATATAATCATCAATGGTGGTGACATCTATAACACCACAATTTCTTCGTACAATTCTTTTTTGTAACTGGAAAAATTCAATATTTTCCATCATATCAACCAACTCTTCTGACTTTGGTTTCTTGTAAAAGAGTCGTTGTACTACTCTGCCTTTTAGAATATGTTCCTGAACAATCTCACGGGCATCTTCAGGTGTTAATCTTTGATAGAATACTCCATCAGGATAAACCACCATAATGGGACCTAATTCACAAATCCCCATACACCCGGTAGTAATAATTTCCACTTCTTTTTCTAAATTAGCTTCTTTTAAGGCTTTTTCAAGAGAATCCTTTACCTGCTGGGCACCGTTTGACATACAGGATGTTCCTGAACATAAAAGAAGCTGAGTTCTTACTTTCTCTATCATCAATATTCTCCTTACCAACTATTTGTATTTCTGTAAAACTTCATCCAATTTGTCAGGTGTTAACCTGCCATGAACATTATTATCAATCATGATTACCGGTGCCATACCGCATGATCCAAAACAGGGCTGGCTACCAAGGGTAAACCTTAAATCCTTTGTAGTTTCCCCTTCTTTAATCCCGAGCTTATTTTGCAGTTCTTCCAGTATTTTTTTTGCCCCTTTTACATAACAGGCTGTTCCCATACAAACTGTAATTGTATGACGACCTATGGGTTTAGTTTTAAAATAAGAATAGAAAGTCGCTACACCAAATACTTCACTTTCTGATATCCCCATTCCTTTTGCAACAAAACTCATAACCTCCGGGGGAAGGTATTTAAATAATTCCTGAGCCTTATATAATATTGGAATTAAATAACCTTTTTTTTCTTTATTTTCATTAATAAAATCTTCTAACTGTCTGTAATTTTCTTGCCTGGATAATTCATCAGACTTGCTTATAGTTGTTGTTTCACTCATTATTCTTTCCCCTTTGAAAATAGGTATTTTTCTACAATTTTCCCGTTTAATATATGATTATTAAATATTTCCTGTGCTGCTTCTGTGTCTACATTTCGATAAGTCACAGGTTTCTTTTCTTCTACATAGATATGTATCATAGGCTCCTGGGCACAAAAACCGAAACATCCAGAAGCTGTGACAATAATATCTGTTTTGTTACTTTTTTCAATCAAATTCAAAAATTCGTTCATGGTTTCTCTTGCACCAGCTGCAATTCCACAACTACCCATTCCTACAACAATTTTTACACGATGTTTACCTGCTCTTAGTTGTAAATCCTTTTTGACTCTCTCACGCATTATTTTTAATTCTTCTAAGTTTTTCATCGCTCCTCCTTTCCAAATGTATAATTTTTTATTTTTTTTCTTTGCTATTATCCTTTTGCTCTAAAAATAATAGCAATAAC
>JAQVMU010000119.1 GCA_028703475.1 Atribacterota bacterium
TCTATTTTTTCTTTCATTTTATTTATGTGATATATTAATATAACAAATATATGTTTTTGGAATCTTTCGAAAAAACAAGACAAAAAAATACCAGGGAAGGAGTAATTATATTGAAAGAAGTATTATTATTAGGATTGGGAGCAGTGGGCGCATCTATTGCTGCACAATTTTATGATGCAGGTTATCCTATTAATATCATTTGTGATGCTGATCGAAAAGCAAGGTACTCACGAGATGGCTTTAGTGTAAATAATAAGAATTATAAATTTACTTATTTCACAAACAGGGAGTATAAAAAGTCTGCAGATCTGGTGCTTATAGCAGTTAAATACCATCATTTAAAAGATGCCCTTCCACAGTTAGAGGGTTTAATCGGAGAAAAAACAGTAATAGTTTCTCTATTAAATGGTATTGATAGTGAAGAAATTATTTCGAATTATTTCAAGTGTGAGAATAATATTGCCCCAGCGTTTATTTATAAAATCGATGCTACTAAAGTCAACAATGCTGTAAATTACTATAGTAAAGGAATTATAGTTTTTGGAGAAAAAAACGGCATGGTTACCGAAAAAATAAATAAAGTAAAGAATATTTTTGACAGGGCAGGAATTAAGTATGAAATTTCTGATAATATATTAAAAAAGATTTGGTGGAAATATATGACTAATATCGGATTTAATCAGACAACTGCTATTTTAAAAGTACCCTATCGGGCATTACAAGAAATTCAGTATGCACAGGAACTAGCCAAAGAAGCCATGAATGAAGTTGTTTTAATATCCCAGTCAACCAATATAAATATAAACCTTTCAAAGGAAGACATAAGCAGGGCTATGGAAATGTTAAAGCAGTTAGACCCTGATGGAAAAACTTCTATGATGCAGGACGTAGAGGCAAAAAGAAAAACAGAGGTTGAAATGTTTTCAGGAAAACTATGTCAGATGGGTGACAGTCTTAATATTTCTACCCCTATTAATCGTATGCTCTATAATTTGATAAGGACAATTGAGGAAACCTATTAAAATGTGTAATTTTGTAAATAGTAAGGCTAATTTTTAACCCAAACAGGAGGAATTATGAAAATAGTCAGATATCAAAAAAATAATAAAATTTCTTATGGAGTAATTAATGATAGTACAATTATTCCAGTTACAGGTGATATATTCGAAAAGTATGAATTGAGCGAACAGTCTTTGAAACGGGAGGATGTAAAACTACTTGCACCGGTCAACCCTCCAAATATTATAGCCATTGGATTGAATTACAAGAAACATGCTGATGAAAGCAAATTATCTTATCCGGATAGACCTCTAATTTTTTTAAAGGCAACTTCAAGCTTGATTGGTCCGGAAGATAAAATAATTCTTCCGGAATTAGCCCCGAATGAAGTAGATTATGAAGCTGAATTAGTAATTGTTATTGGAAAAGAAGCAAAGAATATTGAGATAGAGGATGTTCCAAAATATGTTTTAGGATATACCTGTGGAAATGATGTTTCAGCGAGAGACTGTCAGATTCGATTTGATAAGCAATGGGCTAGAGCAAAATCATTTGACACTTTTTGTCCTATAGGGCCATGGATAGAGACAGAACTTCCTGATCCTGATAATTGCAGGATTATGTCCCGATTAAATGGAAAGGTTATGCAGGATTCCAATACCTCAGATTTGATTTTTAATACCAGAGAATTAGTCAGTTATTGTTCAAAGAATTTCACCCTTTATCCCGGAACGGTAATTATGACGGGAACTCCAGAAGGTGTAGGTTTTGCCCGGAAGCCACCGGTATTTTTAAAGAACGGTGATACTTTTGAAGTTAATATTGAAGGAATTGGGACATTAAACAATAAAGTTATTGGATAAAATCAGGATGTTGCTGTCTGAGTCCTGATTTTCCTGGCATAATAGATTTTTACTTTTATCCGTAAAAGCCAATTTGAGGGGCTGGAGATTCGTGCCCAGGCTTTTTTGGCTTTTTCCAGTTGTTCTTTATTAATAGTTTTGTTTCCGAATATTTCCTGATTGAATAATTCTACTATTAAATCAATATCTTGCTGGTTATTCGGGAAAAAATAAGATATTTTTTTGGCATATTCCCTGGGAGTTTTGGAATTGACTTTGGGTATGCCGCTATTTTGTCCCCAATTACAAAGTTTATTAAAAAGAATAAAAATATTGTGCTCTTTGGATATTGTTTTTTTTATTATAATAGACAACCGGCTTAATATTTTTTTTGCAAGAGAGAACAGGTATTTTAGCCAGAGCAGGATTTCCTCAAAGAACCCTCTTTTCTCTTTATCTAATTCAGTTCTAACGGAAAACCAATTCCAGAGAGAACGTATTAACAGGCCAATAATTATTATTGCTATTATACTAAAAACAATTATGGCTCCCCATGAAAGTATTAATCTAAACAGCTGAGAAAGCCATCCGGGCTCTGTTTCTTCTATTACAGCCATTTCTGGGCCAGTACTATATGCCGGGTCTGTATTAACAGAAGGTGCTTTCTTGCCAAAAATAAAGGTAATAATTTTCAATAGTAATATGCCAAGTGGTCTTGCTGCCATTTTTAATACCTCATAACCTGTTTGTGCTGCAGAGGTCATTTGAGGTAAAAAGAATAATACAATCCAGCTGCCAAAGAGCAGCACTACCAGAATAAAAGTTAGAATAAGGCTTATTCTGCTGATCTTGCCGGAGTGTTTTGTTTTTGAACTGCTTATATTTTTTGCAATTGCAATAGCGAACATACTAAAAAGAAAATAATAAATTATTAAAAGACTTGAATAAGGTAATGACATATTTGTAGCACCCAAAATAATAAAAGTGATAACAAGTACAACTATTCCCATGTCAAAACCTGAGGTAATCTGCAGATAATCATTGGAACGATGAGCTGCTTTGTAACCATATCTCCAATAAATCGAAAACCAGAAGATAATTATAAGATAAACATAGCCGCTAACACTACCATATTCTTTATTCAGTATTAATCCTAACCACTTAAAACTTAAAAAAGACCCTGTCCAGTTTCCATAGAAATAAAAAGTATAAAGCAGAATTAAAAGATAGAAAAAAATATGGATAATAACATATTCAAAAATTCTCTTTCCTCTTCCC
>JAQVMU010000120.1 GCA_028703475.1 Atribacterota bacterium
GTCTGTGTCCCCGGACATTACTACTACCTATGCGCTTACCGCTACCAACAATCATGGATCTACAACCTCTATAATAAATATTACTGTAAATCAAACAGTTATTGTAGAACAAACAGTTACCATACAGCCGGGACCAGCGGAGGGAAAAGATGCAGATGTTTCCAGTGCTTCTGTAAATAATAATTTTGCCCATTATCCAGATTTATATATTGGGAATAATCCCGATCCTTCTATAGTAAGGGCTTATTTGCAGTTTGACCTGGGTGCAATTCCAGCAGGAGCGAATATTGTAAGTGCGGAACTAAAATTGTATCATTACAGTACGGTCGGCTCGACTGATTTTACTATTGGAATGCATAGAGTAACAGGCAACTGGCAGGAGAATACAATTTCATGGAACAACCAGCCTACTTATCAACCTATTGCCGGAAGCACAAAATTAATAAATACTGATAAAACTGGTTGGATATCCTGGGATATCACTGCTTTATTACAGGGCTGGCTGGATGGCAGCATGATTAATTATGGTGTAGTGCTAAGAAAAGCAGATGAACTTTTAGGTGGGACTTACATTCGTTGCCGCTCTTCTGATTATACGGTTGATCCCACACAGTGTCCCAAATTAGAGGTTATCTATTATCTTCCTTGAAATATATTGAAATTATTTGCTATAAAGGTGTATATTTAAAGTACCCACATATGCCTTTTTAAAATAGTATAGTATTATTATGAATAATTAAAAAGGAGGTTAATAAATGGATAGACAAGCTTTTATCGATAAGATGGCTGCCAAACTTAAACAATGGGATGCAGAGATTGAAAAGTTAGAAGCAAAAGCAGAGGAGAAAGAAGCTGATGCCAGGATGGAATATGATAAGAAAATCGAAAAATTACAAAATAAAAAAGAAGAAGCTCAAAAAAAATTGGATGAAGTCAAGAATGCTAGTGAAGAAGCCTGGGGCGAACTAAAGGCAGGAGCTGAAAAAGCATTGGGTAATCTAAAGAATTCTTTTGATGATGCTATTAATAAATTTAAATAATCAATTTAAAAAAAGAATTATTTACTTTTATTATTGATTAAGAAGATATATAGGATGTTTCTCTGTTTGTATCCTTAAGAAATTCAAATAGGCTATTCACTGGCATAAGAAGAAGAGATATTATAAAAAAAGAGCGGCGAATTATGAAAATCGCCGCTCTTTTTTGTTATCTATTTATTTTTCCGGTTCTGTGGGAAGTGGACCAAAACCAACCTCCTGCAGCCACCATATAAATATAATCATGCAAGTCAATATATTAGATAATTTTATTTTGGTAGTTTGAAAAAGATTGCAACAGCAGATACAATGTTATTATGTTTATAAAATATTAGAAGTAGTAATATATTTAGATAAACTAATTTAGAATCATAATGGAGTTTCTTATTTTCCCATGACAGACAGAATTGATAAAGATAAGGATGGTATAGATTTTAATTGGTCCATTCTATTGATTATATCTTTATCCTCTATAATATTGGGAATTTATCGTGATGGTATTGCTGCAATTTTCCCCTTTCTACAAAAAGATTTTAGCCTGACAAGAGCCCAGATAGGGCTATACATGACATCTCTTTATTTTATTTCATCAATTGTCAGTCTTTTTAGTGGATATTTAGTTGACATTAAAGGTACAAAATGGAGTATTGCCTATGGGATTTTATTCATAGGAATTTTACTTATGCTGCATTCAATTGCTCCAAACTATATCTCATTATTACTTTTAGCTGCATTGGGTGGTTTTGGATTGAGCATAAATTCTCCTGCTGCAAATAGAGGTATAAAAGAATATTTTTCTGCAAGATGGCGCAGTACAGCTACCGGGATTTGGAGTAGCTCCTTCCCTGTTGGAGGATTATTAGCAGCAAGTTTCCTGCCTGTTTTAGGAGTAATGTTTGGATGGAGAAAAGCACTGCTTTTTCCTTCTGTAATGGCAATTTTATGTTCCCTTGTAATTTTAAAATTTTATGATAAAAATGGCAAAAGTGATAATGCAACAAAGATAAACAAAATTTCTTTTGGGACAAACTTTAACCGGTTATTTAAGAATGTAGATTTATTAGCCTTATCAGTTTATGGATTTTTTTTGGGATGTGTTGAAAGTTCAATAATTTCTCATTTTACCCTTTTTCTATTTTTAGACGGAGGACTAAGTGAAAAAATATCCGGTATGGGGTTTGCAATGGTTCAATTAGGGAGTATTTTGGGCAGGCCAATATGGGGTTTGTTTTGTGACAGGTTTCTTAGTTCTAATAGAAGAAAAGGCTTTTTATTTATCGGAATTCTATTTATTATAATTGCATTATTTTTTAGCATTTCCATAAAGATTTTAAACCTGTATATAATCTTTGTATTTGCCTTTTTAGCAGGTTTTATCGGACAAGGATGGAATGGTTTGTTTTTTTCTTCCATAACTGATGTAGTAAATGAAAATCAAACTGGCAGTGCGATCGGATTATCAATGTTATTTCTCAGGGCAGGAATGTTAATCACTCCTCCCATATTTGGTTTAATTGCTGATATTAGAAATTCTTATGATTTAAGCTGGCTACTTTTAGGTTTAATTATGCTAATAGCTTCAGTCGGACAATATTTGTTTTTTAAAAGAAGAAAATAGGGTGATATTATAGTATTTAAAAATGATTTTAGTGATGTTTTGCAATTAGAAAGGAGTACTTATGAAATTTTGTTGGGTAACCATTCATGTAAAGGATATGGAAAAATCGCTGCATTTTTACCAGGAGATTGTTGGCCTTGAAATAAACAAAAGGTTTAAACCTGATAATAACGGGGAAATAGTATTTTTGGGTGGAGGGGAAACAAAAGTAGAACTAATCTATGATGCTCAGAAAAATAGCATTACAATAGGTGAGGATATTTCATTGGGTTTTGAAGTGGATTCCCTGAAGAAGATCAAAGAAGTTCTTAAAAGAAACAATATTTCTATTCATTCAGGACCATTTCAGCCGAATCCTTCCATTAAATTTCTATTTGTGCTTGACCCAAATGGAGTAAAAATACAGTTTGTGGAAAATATGAAATAATCAGTATAATTATTTGAT
>JAQVMU010000121.1 GCA_028703475.1 Atribacterota bacterium
TATGCCATTACTACAATAGGTATTCCATTATATTTATCAACATAGGCATTTATATTAAATACTTCACGAATATTTTTGGAGTTAATAATACTGCTATCACCTTTTGCATATATCATCCCATCTTTCAGCAAGATAAATTTATCCGAAAATCTTAGAGTAAGATTTAAATCATGCATAACAACAATAGAAGTAATACCCTGGGACCGGGATATGTTTTTTATAATGCCCATCACTTCCATTTGGTTTTTTAAATCCAGGTTACTTGTCGGTTCATCCAGTAGAAGTATTTGCGGTTCCTGGGCAAGTGCCCTGGCAATTATTACCTTTTGCAGTTCTCCACCACTTAATTCGCGGGTAAACCTCAGGGCATGTTCCTCAAGATTCATAAGTTTTAAAACCTTTCCGGTTATATCAAGATCTTTTCTCGAAACATCCCACTTTATATGGGGTTTTCTCCCCAATAATACCGCATCAAAAACGGTTATATAATTAGCGGAGGCTGTTTGAGAAACATAAGCCATCTTTCTGGCAATCTCTTCTTTATTGAGTTTTTTGAGATTAAAATTATTAACAAGTATTGTTCCTTTTTTTGGTTTCAATATTTTGTTAATACATTTTAAAAGAGTTGACTTTCCTGCCCCGTTTACTCCCAGGACAGATATTACTTCACCTTTATTTACCTCAAATTTTACATTTTTTAAGACATCTTTACCATTATAAGAGAATGCAATATCATTAACGGAAAGAATCATCATAGAAATCTCCCTTATTATTATCTTAAACACTTCTATTCTCACAGGTATGATGCAAGCATAAGTAGAATAGAAATTATTTATACATCTTTATCAATAAATACAGAAATAATGGCGCTCCCATAAAGGATGTCAAAATACCCACAGGTAAGACAATCGGGGATATAACAGTCCTGGCAATTGTATCTGAAACCAATAACAGGATTGCACCGAATAAAGCAGATACAGGAATAAGAAACCTGTAATCTCCACCTATTAATATTCTTACCAGATGGGGGCATATTAGTCCAACAAACCCGATTATACCCAAAAAAGCCACATTAACGGATATTAAAACTGCTGCTATAGATATACTTAATAGTCTTATTCTTTCAGTTTCAACACCCAGTGATTTTGCACTTTCCTCACCACTTTCCAATGCATTGTAATCCCATCGCTTATAAATAAAAAAAGTCAATGAAAAAATCATAACAATAGCCATTATGCCAACTTCTGTCCATAAAGGCCTTCCTAAGTCTCCAAAGGTCCAATAAACCATTGACGCCAATTGCAAATCATTGGCAAAATACTGTATAACCATGGTTCCTGCGGAGAACAGGGAACCCATGGCAATTCCAGCTAAAATCATCGCCTCAGGTGTAAATTTTCTTAACCTGGCTAATAATAATATTACTAAAGCTGCCAGCATGGCACCAGCAAATGCAAAAAAAGTAACTAAATAGGGGCTGTTTATAAATATCCTTCCACTACTTTCTGCCCCGCCAATACCAAATAATATTATGGCAAAAGCAGCCCCGAACATTGCTCCGTGGGATATTCCTATTGTATAAGGAGAAGCAAGGGGATTGCGAAGTGTACATTGCATAACAGCACCCGAAACAGCAAGAGAAATTCCTGCAATCAAAGCTGCAATAATTCTTGGTAAACGTATATTCAGGATAATTAAATTAGCCGTATCATCACCCTGCCCGATTAAAACATCGTAAATTTGTTTTGAGGATAATTGATATCCTCCTATAGATAATGAATAAAGGCTGAAGATGATTAAAAAAAACAACAGACTAATTCCAATTACTATTTTTTTTCTATTTAATTTTTCATATTTTTCAGTAATAGTTTTGGTCATAACGTATTGGCAGCAATGCCTTTCTCTTGATTCATTAATAATTTATAAAAGCCCCGAATCTCTCTTTTAGCTTATAATAAACACCTTCACCATTTTCTTTATAAAATTTCTTATAGATCTCGATGCTCTTTTCATCTATATCAATATCATCAAAAGCTTCAGGATATAATATTTTTCCTACAAAATAAGCATCAGCAATAGCGTTCTCTTTATTATAAGCATACCAGCAATATGGCAGTATACTATAAACCTTTTTATCCTGAACAGCCTTTAAACTATTAAAAGGAGTGGATGTTAATTCTGATTCAATTATTGGTAACGAAACCGGTGAGAAAAATATTACATCCGGGTTCCATCCTATTAATGCTTCCCTGTCAATACTAACTCCTGAACTTAAATTAGACAATTCAGAAGCTACATTTTTTACATTGACTAAATTAAATGGCGGCCATTGAGGGTCGGTCCCGGTTATTCCATGGGAACCAAAAAAGGCACGTCCTCCGATATAAGCATTTTTCTTTTCATCTTCGGAAATATTCTCAGTCCTTCCCCAAAGATCCTGGTAATACCCTTCAATAATTTCTATTATTTCTTCGGCCTGCTCTATTTTACCCAGGGTAGCCCCGATTATTTTTAAGGAATCATAGAATAATTTATCCTGTTGGGCTGTTCCTATTGGATCAGTATAAAGAGCAATAACAGGGATATTGGTTTTATTTGACAGATCATTAACCTTTTCTGCTCCGCTTGCCCCTATAAATATGATATCAGGATCTAACCCTATTATTAATTCATGATTAAAGCCGCTTCCCCCTACTCCTACATTAACTACTGGTAAATCATAAAGTTGGGGAAAAGCCAACATGTATGGTAAATCTGACCCTTGAGGGGCACCTTTTTCATCAGTCTCAGATTTTTCTCTGTATTCGATTCCAACAATCTTGTCTGTTACCCCAAATAATACAATTTCCCGAAGAGAACTTCCTACAGCAAGAATTCTATTAATATCAGCTGGTACTGAAACTTCTCTTCCCAAAATATCAGTGATTTTTATCTCATTTGTAAAACAAGTCATGCTCATAGCACTAATTATTAATAACAAAATTGATAAAATTAGATATTTTTTCTTACTACTTGTCATACCATATCCTCCATTAATTTTTTCTGATATAAAAAGCAAAACAGTGTTACTTTTTTAATAATTGTAACACTGT
>JAQVMU010000122.1 GCA_028703475.1 Atribacterota bacterium
GAAAAGGAAGAGATAGACAAAAAAACATTATCGGTATCAGCCAAGCACTTCAAGAATGTCAGGACACTGGTTCTGGAAAAAACCGGGGCAAGTATGAATCTGATAGACAGTTATCTTGGTGCCTTTGGAATGCAATGTGAACTTACCAGCTCAGAAGACAGCGCAGTTAGTATGCTGGAAGCGTCTGATGGTAAATTTGCTAAACCTTTTGATTTGTTTATTCTGGATTACGAGACCCCACAGGAAGGTGGCTTTAAATTTATAGAGTCACTTCAGAAGAATGAAAATATTATCAGGATGCCAAAAATAATTATACTGCTTCCGATGATGAGAGAAGATTTATTTGATAAACTTAACGAACATGAAATAGATTTAGGTATCGGTAAACCAATCATTCCCTCAATTCTTTTAAATGGTATTCTGGACATTTTTAATTTAAAAGCAGTATCGGCATCTCAACCTGCTCTAAATAAAGAGGATATTATGGAAAAATCCGATAAAACCTACCGTGTATTATTGGCAGAAGATAACAAGACAAATCAGCTGATTGCAAAATCTCTTCTACAGAGAGTTGGCATTGAAACGATGATAGCGAATAACGGGAAAGAGGCTGTCGAACAATATATAAAGCATAAGGATGATATTGATTTGATACTAATGGATTTACATATGCCTGTTATGAATGGTTATGAGGCAGCTCAGGAAATCAGAAAAACGTCATCTGATATTCCCATTGTAGCTATGACTGCAGATGTAATCCTCGGTGTAAAGGAAAAGTGTGAGCAGAGTGGAATTCACCACTACCTAAGTAAGCCCTTTGACCCAGATAACTTTATTCACACAGTTAAAGAAATTATTATTGAAGAGGGGAGAAATAAAGATTAATATGTATGTATTAGATAAATCGGCTGGATTAAAAAATATGGCAGGTGATTTGGAACTTTACCAGGAAGTGTTACATGAATATTACAAGGAAAACGAGGGTACTCTGGAAAAGCTTTCCTTGGCTATAAGTGAAAAAAGATATGAGGATGCTACCCAGATTGTCCATAAGATTAAGGGCAGTTCAGGCAGTATAGGTGCCAGAGTGCTTTATGATGCTTCAGTAAAATTACAAAAAGCACTTAAGGAAGAAAAAGAAGAAGAAATATTGCCCCTGGAGGAAAAGTTCTCTGATTTGTTGAAAAAACTGTTTGAAGAAATAAAGGAATTTAAGGGTTAAAAAGGCTGTCCGGTAAAAGCATGTTCTATAATTAGGAGGATTTATGATGTCAATAAAAATATTAATTGCTGAGGATTCAGCATCAGACCGTTTGATCATTAGAAAGATGTTAAGCGAGTATTATATCCTGATTGCCTGTGATGGTTTAGAAGCCATGCAGCTAATACAGGAGCACAAAGATATTGATTTACTGATCCTGGATTTGAACATGCCCAAAATGGACGGCTTTGAAGTTTTATCAGAGTTAAAAACTGATAACAGATATAAAAAAATACGTACCATTATATTAACAAACTATGATGAGCTGGAAAATGAAATTAAAGGTTTGAGGTTTGGTGCAGTTGATTATGTGAGGAAACCTATCCAAATGGAATCCTTAAAAGCCAGAATAGATGTTCATGTTGAATTGATTAAGGCTCAGCAGGCACTTGAATATAAAATACATGAACAGGGATTAACATTTGATACGGTTTTTAACCAGGCACCTGTTGGAATAGCAATTTCATTTAGTAATGATTCAATTACAAATGAACAAAATAGCCATTTCAGCATAAATCCTATGTATGAGAAAATTACCGGGAGAACTGAAGAAGAGCTAAAAAAGATAGGCTGGGCAACGATTACCCATCCTGATGATCTGGAAGAAGACCTGAGGAATTATGATAAGCTCAAATCAGGGGAAATCGATAGCTATTCAATGGAGAAACGATTGATTAAAAAGGATGGTTCAATCGTTTGGGTATACCTGATTATGGCTTCTCTTGATTTATCCGGTGACTATCACTATAATCATATCGCCTTGCTTCAGGATATTACAACACGTAAAAAAATTGAAGCCGATCTCATAGAAAGTGAACGAAGTAAATCTGTGCTTCTATCCCATCTTCCTGGTCTAGCCTATAGATGTAATTACGATACGGAGAGAACAATGCAATATGTTTCGGATGGCTGTTTGGAATTAACCGGCTATTCACCAGAAAGCTTGTTGTACAATAAAGAATTATCCTTTAAAGAAATAGTAGCACCGGAATTTCGCGAGAGTGTCTGGAAAAAATGGCATTATTGCCTTATCAGTCAGTCATCTTTTAATTATGAGTATGAGATTATAACTGCCCGGGGAGAGCGGAAATGGGTTTTGGAGATGGGGGAAGGAATCTTTAATGAGAATAGTGAAATCAAAGCTCTTGAAGGAATCATTATTGATATAACGGATCGGAAAGCGATGGAGAATATTCTCAAATATAATAACGAGCATGACAGTTGGACTGGGTTATACAACCGTAACTATCTTGAAGAGCTTTTAATGAAAGATGCAAAAAAACAGATTACAAAGAAAAGAGCGCTAATAAATATAAATATGACTGCTGTGCAATCATTGACTATGGCATATGGTTTTCATTATACCCAGGATTTGATAAAAGAAATAGTCGATGTTCTCAATGCCCATTGTACAGATACACGACAATTATTTTACACTTATGAGAATCAATTTGTTTTTTATTTGAAAGGCTATCAATACAAAAAGCAACTCACTGATTTCTGCGATAAGGTTGCTAATACCCTGGAATCCTTGCTTGCTGCCGAGAGAGTTCGTGGTGGGATTGGAGTAGTAGAAATAGACCAGAATAATAAAAACGATGTGGATCAGCTTTTGAAAAATATCTTAATTGCTTCAGAAGAAGCATTTGCTATTGGTGACAGGGATTTTGGTATTTGTTTTTATGACACGGAAATAGAAACACAAATGATTCGCGAACAGGATATAAAACGCGAACTTGCCCAGATAGCAGCAGGTGAAAATGGTGACTGTCTGTTTTTGCAATATCAGCCGATTCTGGATCTTAAAACAAAC
>JAQVMU010000123.1 GCA_028703475.1 Atribacterota bacterium
CTTTTGTATTTTGCCTCATTTTTTGCTTTTACATTATAGAAAGATTGAAACTATCGTTTCTGTTTTTAGTTATTGGTTTCTGGTTTTTAGTAAAACAAGAATTGGTTTGAAGTGCATCATAGCATCTAATTGAAGGAAATTTAGCTGATTAGGATAAATCATATCTATTTTTACTTTTTCTTTACCAAATACTATATATCAACTGCTAAATACCGGTTTTATGTCTGACTAAAAACTGAAAACAAAAAACTATAAACTTTTAACCGCGATTATTACCCGCAATCAAAAAAAAGGAGGTGAGAAAATGCCAGTAGTAGTTGTACCATATGACTCTGTTTTGCAGCTCAGATTGGTTACCGGAACAGATCCTGATTCTGGAAATTCCATAATCAAAACCAAGAGCTTTAACAAAGTCAAAGAATCAGCAACCGAACAGGATGTGTTTGATGTTGCCAACCAGTTAGCCAGCCTGCAAAATTACAGCCTGGATGAAATCAGACTAAACCAATCTGCTCAGCTAACATCTTAAGAAAAACAAGGAACTAAATTTTGGTAATGAAATTAAAAAATAATAGAAAGGAGGAAACTATGTCTACTACTCTCGGTGATGTAACCAGTTATAAAAGGTTATATATGCAATTTAGAGACAGTGAAGGTAACCTTGTCAATCTGACACTTGATAATCCCAAAAATTTAGATGATGGGGATTATGTTGATTTAGAAGCCCAGGATGCAGCTATTGAAGCAGTCATGGATGTTGTTCTCGCCAGGAACATTTTCCAAAATAAGGGAAATGACCTGGTAGAAAAAGTTAATGCCCGTATCCTGGATTACCAATCCACTGATGTTATGGATGTTACAGAATAAAATTTAAGAATTAATTGTTCGTAACATTTTAAACTATTGAATGCCGGGAGTCTTGTCAGGCTTCCGGCTGTTTTATAGTCCAAATTTAGAAATTATTTTTTGTAATAAGAAAAGGAGAAAAAATGAATATATTGTTTAGTAAATTTTTACTGGAGGGTTTACTGGTTCTGGCAGTATCTATCGGATTTGGTTTTTTAAGGAACAAGTTAGGAAATGACCGCGCAGAAACTATTAAAAAGGCATTGCTGACAGCGATGCTCTGGGCAGAGGAAGAATTCGGTATCGGACAGGGTGACAAAAAATGGGAAGAGGCCTGGAATAAATTGCTGGAAATTTTGAAAGATAAAAAAATATATTTAAAGGCACAGGAAACAAGGGAACTGAAAACTTTAATGAAAGCCAATATTCACAGGGTAAACAGGGAATATTATGATTCTCTTTTGAAAAAAGAAAGCTTTCTTGGACCAATAGAAGAAATCAGATTAGGATATAAAGATTGAAATGATAATTACAAATTCAATAAATAACATTTTTGTCGCTGAATTTTTTTCCCTTAATGAATTTCAGTGTCCCTGCTGTTGCTGTGTAAAACTTCATTCATTGTTGTTACAAAAATTAAAAGGATTGCGTTACAGGATTAAAAAGCCGGTTATAATTACTTCCGGCTATCGTTGTCCAAAATATAATATGGAAACAGGTGGAGTTAAAAACAGTTACCATCTCCTTGGTATGGCAGCTGATATCTATGTGCCGGGGATTTCTCTTGCCGAACTTCTGCAGGTTGCCCGTGAATTTGGATTTCAGGGAATCGGTTTTTACCCCCGGAGAAATTTCCTGCACCTGGATATCCGTGCCACAGATCAGACAGTTTACTGGCAGGGATAATTATAAAAAGTAAAGGTGATAAAAAATGAGTATTATAGATTTAACACAAATAATTACAAACCAGGGTTTTCCTATAGCCCTGTCAATTTTTTTAATCTTTCGAATTGACCGGTTCATGCAACAGCTTGTTTCTACTCAGAAGGAAGGATACCAGCAAATTTTTAAACAGGTTTCAATAGTGCAAAAAACACTAAATCAGTTAAACCAGCAAAATAGGGATTACTATTCTCTTTACTATAATGAAATGCAAAGAGAATTAACCAGCATTAAAGCCCATATTCAAAAAGCTTCTTAGCCTTTAAGTTAAGAAGCTTTTTTATATTTTTTTATTATTTTAAATTAAATATTAAACCTCCCCCTAACCCTCTCCTCGTGAGAAGAGTGGGAAACAATAACCTCCTTTGAGAAAGGCTTACCTATCCGTCTCCTCTCCCTTAAGATGAGGATTACATCCTATTTCATTTCCTCCCCCTTGAGGAGGGAGGATAAAGGTGGGGGTGGGGTTGCAGAATTTTCATATATTTTTCTTACAATTTATTTAATCATTACCGCTTTCTAAAAAGGTCATTTTTTAAGGTTAAATAAAATTTTACTTTCCTGTTACGCTTTAACAGCTTTTTTCCTGAAGAAAACTATTCCTATTACAATCAATACCATTGCCAGCCCAGTTACATATACAATAGTCATAATTGGCTGGGAACTGACAGAATATCTTTTTATAATAATCCCCAGATAAGCCCAGAGAATCACAACACTATAGGCTATATCTCCTCTCTGGAAAATATTGATGAATGTAATTACAGTTCCGGCCAAAATAACCAGCACCGTCCAGAATATCTCTGAAAAACCCCATCCGCTCCATTGATAGTTAACCAAAACTGCTGTAATATTGGCTATTGTAGCCACTGTAATCCAACCCAGATAAAGGCTGAAAGGAAGATGTACAAAATAAAGAATAGGTGGCTCAACACGTTTTCTGCCTATATCCAAATTAAGATAAATCATTATTAATGAAAACAATAAAACAAGCATAGCTACCAGTGATAGCAGTACCTGACGGTAATGCCAGGCAAATATCCAGCCGGCATTGGCAAGACAGCTCAGCAGAAAATACCCGCCAATTGCCTGCAGATAAGGCATTTTTATTTTCTGTTTTGAAAGCAAATCCCGTGCCTGATATACAATGAACGCAGCTAAAGCCAGGTAAATGACTCCCCAGATAGAAAAGGTCAAACCGGCCGGAGTAAATAAGTTGGGATAAAGATCAGAGAGCTCTCCGGTAGTGTTGCCTCCTAATGGCAGG
>JAQVMU010000124.1 GCA_028703475.1 Atribacterota bacterium
ACCATTCCAGCAATACTTGCTGCATTTTGCAAGGCAGATCGGGTAACTTTTGTTGGGTCAATAATACCTTGTTTTACCATATCTACAAATTCACCTACAGAAGCGTCAAATCCAATTCCTTTTTCTTTGCCTCTGAGTTTTTCAACTATAACAGAACCTTCATAGCCAGCATTTTTAGCAATTTGTTTTGTAGGTTCTTCCAATGCTTTCTTAATTATCTTTAATGCAATATTTTCTTCTCCATCTAACTTAATCTTTTCTAATGCAGGAATAATATTTATAAGAACTGTTCCACCACCGGCTACAATTCCTTCTTCGACAGCTGCCTTAGTTGCAGAAAGAGCATCTTCTACTCTATGTTTTTTCTCTTTTAATTCAGTTTCAGTAGCTGCTCCTACATTAATAACAGCAACACCACCAACTAATTTTCCTAAACGTTCCTGTAATTTTTCTCTGTCATAATCAGATGTAGTGTCTTCGATCTGTGTTCTAATCTGAGCTTCTCTTTTTTTAATTTCTTTTACATCTCCCTTGCCGCCAACAATAATTGTGTCTTCCTTATTGACTTTCACCTGATGAGCAGTACCAAGCATTGAAACATCGGCATTTTCTAGTTTTAAACCGACTTCTTCTGAAATAACCTGCCCACCAGTAACTACTGCTATATCAGCCAGCATTTCTTTTCTTCTATCTCCAAATCCAGGAGCCTTAACAGCAACACAATTTAAAGTTCCCCTTATCTTGTTAACTACTAATGTTGCCAGTGCTTCACCTTCAACATCCTCTGCAATTATAAATAATGGTTTACCCATCTGGGCAACTTTTTCCAATATTGGTAATAAGCCTTTCATATTACTTATTTTTGTGTCTGTGATTAATATTAAAGGATCATCCAATAATGCTTCCATTCTCTCCGCATCAGTAACCATATAAGGAGAGATGTATCCTTTATCAAATTGCATTCCTTCTACTACATCCAGAGTTGTTCCCATTGTCTTTGATTCTTCAACAGTGATAACACCATCTTTTCCAACTTTTTCCATTGCATCAGCTATAATATTACCAATTTCTCTATCAGCAGCAGAGTTGGATGCAACATTAGCTATTGATTCTTTATCTTTTATCTCGATACTTAGTTTCTTGATTTCTTCCACTGCTTTTTCCACAGCTTTTTGAATCCCTCTTCTTAACATCATAGGATTGGCACCTGCAGCAACATTCCTTAAACCTTCATGTAGTATTTCCTGTGCCAAAACAGTTGCTGTTGTTGTACCATCTCCAGCAATGTCATTAGTCTTAGTAGCAACTTCTCTTACAAACTGGGCACCCATATTTTCGAATGGATCTTCAACTTCAATCTCTCTTGCAATAGTTACTCCGTCATTAGTAATTGTAGGGGAACCATACTTTTTTTCTAAAACTACATTTCTACCTTTTGGGCCTAATGTTATTTTAACGCTATTGGCTAATGTATCAGCACCTTTTTTTAGTGCATTTCTTGCATTTTCATCAAATAAAAACTGTTTTGCCATAACTTAATTTCCTCCTTAATAATTTTAATAATATATTTTCGGTTTTGGGTAAAATGTCAATAATATCTGAAGATTAATTAAAATAATAATTTTATTTTAATATCGCTAAAACATCTTTCTCGCTGAGAAGAAGATAATCATCATCATTAGCATCCTTTAAATCAGTACCTGAATATTTTGCATAAATAACTTTGTCACCTTTTTTAAAGTTCATAGGAAAAGTTTTTCCCTCATCATTTGTTCTTCCTGGTCCAACTGCCAAAACTTCTCCAACTTGGGGCTTTTCTTTTGATATTGTATCAGGTAATACAATACCACCTTTGGTTTTCTCTTCTTCCACAAATGGTTTTACCAGTATGCGGTCACCCAAGGGTTTTATTTTTTTAATGTCCATATCAATTCCTCCTTAAATGATTTTTAAATTATTTAGCACTCTCATTATGAGAGTGCTAAAATTACCTTTACTATATTATATAATGTAATAGTATTTTGCAAACACTATATTATGTCATATTAAGTTGTATTTACTTTTTTTTCACCTCTATAATGTGATATCTTTCAATATATCCTTTTTTATCTACTTATCTATCTTTTTTAAGTATATACATCTATATCAAAAGAATCCTGAAAACCTTTTAATAATTTAAAATATCCTACAACAGCAATCATAGCAGCATTGTCAGTACATAATTCCCTTGAAGGAAAATATATATTTAATTTATTCTTTTTTCCTGCATCTAACATTAATTTTCTTAGACATTCGTTTGCCGTAACCCCTCCGCCCAAGATTATGTTTTCAATATTGTATTTTTTTGCAGCTAACAATGTTTTTGATATTAAAGTATCAAATACGGCTTTTTGGAAAGAAGCACATATATCTTCTAAGGGTAACTTATTATCAAATTTTCTTACTTTATTTACATAATAAATTACAGCTGTTTTTAAGCCACTAAAACTAAAATCAAAATTTGAAGCACTTATTAGCGGTCTGGGAAAATCAATGGCATCATCTTTGCCTTTTAAAGATAATTCTTCAATTACTGGTCCTCCCGGATAACATAAATTTAAATATTTGGCTACCTTATCAAAGACCTCCCCTGCTGCATCATCTCTAGTACTCCCTAATGTTGTGTGTTCACCCATGGCCTGAACCAGTATAAGTGATGTGTGGCCACCTGAAACAATTAAAGATAAAAATGGAAATGCAATATCTTTATGACATAAAAAATTAGCATATATATGTCCTTCAATATGATTGACACTAATTAAAGGTTTTTTTATGGCATATGCGATTGCCTTGGCAAAAGATAAACCTATCAACAGAGACCCTTTTAAGCCAGGACCATTTACAACCGCTATACCATCTATTTCATCCAGGGTCATTTTGGCTTTCTCCAATGCTTCACTAAGGCTAATAAGAATATGTTTCATGTGTTGCCTTGATGCTATTTCCGGGACAACACCACCATATTTTTTATGTATTTCTATTTGTGAAGAAACAATATTTGATAATACTTTT
>JAQVMU010000125.1 GCA_028703475.1 Atribacterota bacterium
TGCAACTTGAAAAGAACGTATTCCTCCAACTAATATCAAAGGAACCTTTAGGCTTTCTTTATATAATTTTGCAGCATCCCGATAATAAACTTCTTCTTCTGGTCGGTCGATTCTACCAATTCTTGAATAGGAATATTTGCTAATCGAACTTCCTCCGCTTAATTCAATTGCATCAATTCCCGCTTTTTCCAAAAGTAATGAAACCTGCACCATTTCAACCGGTGCAAATCCTCCATCTAAAAAATCGTCTGAATTTAATTTTATGGTAATTGCAAATTTATTACCCAATTCATTCCTGATTGCATTTATTATCTCTAATATTATCCGAGCCCGATTTTCTATCTTTCCTCCATAATTATCTCTTCTTTTATTAAAAAATGGAGAAAGAAACTGGTTTAATAAAAACCCATGCGCACCATGTATTTGAATACCATCAAAACCGGCTTTCTTTGCTCTTACTGCAGCAGCTGTAAAATCATTAACCGTCTGCTCGATTTCATGAATGGTTATCTCTCTGCAGCTATATCCCTTAATTTCAAGTGGACTTGGTCCGACTGGCCTTCCCCTATTTGATCTACTGTTTGCTCGTCCACCGGCATGACTGATCTGCATAATTATCTTACTACCTTCTTCATGAACTTTTTTAACCATTTTCTGGTAGCTAACTATCAGGTTATCATCATAAATACCCAGTTGCCCATTCCCTGCCTGTCCTATAGGATTTACATAGGAATGGCTGCTGATAATTAATCCAACCTCTCCCCTGGCTAAATCTAATATCATTTCGCTTATTCTATTGTTACAGGAACCATCCGGGTTGGCCAGACCTTCCCAGGTAGCACTTCGAACAAATCTATTTTTAAGAACCACTTGGTTAATTTCTGTCTTTTCAAATAATTTTTTTATTGGCATTATTTCTTTCTTTCCTTTATTCTGTATTCATTGATATTTGAAATAATATTTTAGCTGATTAATTATCTATTCTATCAATTTACCTTTTTGTTTGTTCTAAAATCCAATCCCCTATTAATTCTAAAGTCACCGGTGAAATGGTTTCCTCGATTCGGGCATATTCATCAGGAGAACCGGTTTCAGCTGTCTGAAAAATATGATTAAGATCAGATAATTCTTTAATCAGATAATTCTTATTTCCTCCGGCTATTAATGCTTCTTCAATAGCCTCGAGATTTTCTTTAGGTGGGACCTGCAGGTCTTTAGAACCATTAATGGCAAGCACCGGACAACTCACCTTACTCAAAGTCGGTCTGGGATCATAAGTTAGAAAAAATTTAAACCATGGTGATAACATATTTTGCAGTTGGATATCTACGTATTCGTCCCTGTTACCTATTTGATTTTTTTCTTCTTGAGTTAATTCAGCAAAATACTCGTCAAAAATACTGGTTGCCTTTTCTATTAATAATCCTTTGTTTTCCTCTTCTTTTATAAGAGAATATAATCTTTCATTGTAATAGCGATTTCTATCAATTTTTTCTTCACTCATCCCGGCAGCTTTAGAGATTAATTCGTTCTGCATATACAAAATATCCTCACCGGGCAACCCTGGTCCTGCCATCAATACAATAAACTCTACATCAGGGGATTGAACTGCAACCATCGGAGCAATCAATCCTCCTTCACTGTGACCAATTAAACCGATTTGTCTGGAATTTACCTCTTCACGACTCTTAAGGTATTCTATGCCCACCAGCACATCAGATGCAAAATCTTTACTGGTAGCCTGAGAAAAATCTCCTGTAGATTCTCCAACCCCCCTGTCATCAACTCTCAATACAGCAATCCCCTGGCGGGTTAAGTAATCTGCGAGCACTAAAAATGGCTGATGGCCAAATACCATTTCATTCCTATCCTGTGGCCCGGAACCGCTAATAAGCAATACCGCAGGAAAAAGACCTTTCTCAGAAGGTAATGTAAGTGTTCCGGCAAGAACAATCCCTGCTTCCTTATTTTTATACTTGATTTCTTCTTCAATATAAGGAAAAGGCCTTTTTGGTTCCTGGGGTCTTGATATTTCTACAGCCTTTTCCATTTTTTGGAGTGAAAGAGGGAAAGATACACCAGCCTGTTTCCAGTCTCCTTCAATTTTCGAATAATCCTGGTTAATTATTCCCTCATAAATGCCAGCAATAGCCTTTATCTCTATGGACAAATTATTATCTTTCAGTATAACTTTATCAACAGGTATACCTGTTATTCCCTGATCAGGACTATCCATGGTTGCAGTTAAATTTCCCTCTGGAGTTTTTATAATTCTAAAAACAATTCTTAGACTGCTTCCAGAAACCTGCAGCTTACCTTCCCATATGCCTTCAATACCCCTTGCCTGTTCAGCATTGATTGCCATAGTAGCCATCAGGCAAATGATAATTAATAATAATAAATAAATACTTTTCATAATTTTAAATTCCCTTCATAATGAACTTTTTATTAATCTAACTGGAATATTTTTACATAAATAATAATTGGACATTAGCTATCCAGATGGCTAAATAATGAATTTAACATTAATATTAAGATAATAATATTATGGCAAATTATGGGGGTTTTAGCAATCAAAACTGAATTTCGAGCCATCGAATAAGTATTTTTTACAATAATTTTGGGGAAATACACCGAAACTAAGCTCGAAATCACATAACAAATTCCGGAAGCGTAGTAGAATTACAGGAATCAAAAATTAAATTCCAAATGATAAGAATACAATTTTTTTATTTAGGATAAAAAAATTACAAATAACTGAATTATTTTGAGGTGCTAATATTTTTCAGTAATCAAATGAGAGAAAAATAGATTATTGTTGTAGATAATCATTGTAACAATAAAAAATTATAGTTTCTGTTGCTGAAAAGGTAAATAAATTCAGATGTGGGCAAAACCAGAAGGTTAGCCCACATCACTAATAAAAATATCTTTATGTTTTAAAATTCAAGTATTTTTCTCAATAAATTATTTGTTTTTCTTATTCAGCATAACTATCTGCTGCTGGATTATAAAGTTCTATCGA
>JAQVMU010000126.1 GCA_028703475.1 Atribacterota bacterium
TACCTTTCCGACATAACCCTAATTTATTTTTTAAAATTGTCAGGAGATACCTCTTGCGCAACATTAAAAATTAACCTGGGGAAAAATATATGGTATAATAATTGCAATTAAATTCAATTATAGAGATAATTACTTGTCTATAGTTTATAAAAAATTAAAGTAAATTTAAATTAAACTTATAATGGAGGATATTATTGTATGATCAGTAAGAAAATGCAGGATAAGTTAAATTACCAGATTAACCGTGAGATTTTTTCAGCCTATTTGTATTTATCTATGGCAAGTTATGCTACAGCTAATGGATTTGATGGTTTTGGCAATTGGTTTTTTTGTCAGTACAAAGAGGAGTTAAGTCATGCTGAGAAGATATATCATTATGTAAATGAACAAGGAAGTGAAGTGCATCTGGAGGCAATAGAAAAACCGGAAGACAATTTTAGCTCAATAACAGATCTTTTTGAAAAAACATTAGCTCATGAAAAAACAGTTACCGGTTTAATCCATGATTTAGTTACATTGGCGCGGGAAGAGAATGATTATGCAACAGAATATTTCCTACAGTGGTTTGTTACAGAGCAAATTGAAGAGGAAGCTGAGCCGGAAAAAATACTTCAGAGGTTAAAAATGGTTGGGGAAAAAGGGAATGGCATAATCATGCTGGACAAATCTTTAGGCACCCGAGAATTCACACCTTCTTCATAAAAAACAAAGATTGTAATTTGGTATGGAATATAATTTAAGAAAATTTAATTATTATTCAAACAACAATGCCCCTCATCATTTGCTGAGGGGCATTGTTGTTATAAATGGTCAAGCAAAATAATATGGTCAGTATGTGAAGACCTAATCATTACGCACAATTGAGAGAGGTGTTTTATGAAAGCAGTCCGTCTTATTAAAATAGGGCAACCTTTGGAGTTACAGGAAGTACCCTTACCCAGGGTAGGTGAGAGAGATGTACTCATACGAGTTAAAGCAGCTGGAATTTGCCACTCAGATGTTCATTATAGAGCTGGCATATCCCCTGTTGGTACTTTACCTCAAACTCTTGGACATGAGATTGCCGGCATTGTGGAAGAAACCGGTTCGCAAGTTCATTTTCCCAAAATTGGGGACAGGGTTTGCATTCACTATCAGTTGAGTTGTGGTGATTGTAATTTTTGTGTAAGTGGAAATGAGCAATTTTGTAAACACGGTATGATGATTGGCAAGCATCGTGACGGTGGTTATGCTGAATATATTGCTATACCGGCCCGAAATACAGTACTATTGCCTGAAGAAGTCTCATTTGAAGAGGGAGCAGTCCTGATGTGTTCTTCGGCAACATCGTATCATGCTCTTAGAAAAGCCAGGTTGAAAGCCGGTGAAACAGTTGCCGTTTTTGGTGCAGGCGGATTGGGTATTTCTGCTATTCAACTAGCCAGAATAATGGGTGCACTTGATGTTTACAGTATTGATATCAATAAAGATAAGCTCAAATTATCTGAAAAATTTGGGGCTATACCAATCAACGCCGCAGATGAAGACCCGGTTACTAATATTTTTAAATACACTAATAATAGAGGAGTTGATGTTGCGCTGGAGGTGATTGGACTTCCTCAGACTATGATGCAAGCGGTCAAATCGATGGGAGTATTAGGGCGTACCGCTTTAGTAGGGATTACAGATAAACCCTTTGAAATATTTTCATATCAGGAACTTCTCGGAAAAGAGGCTGAGGTAATCGGCTGCTCTGATCATCTATTAAGTGAATTACCATTGCTTGTGGAATTTGTTAGAAGAAAAAAGCTTGATTTATCACATGTTATAACAAAGAAAATATCTTTGGATGCTTTTTCTATTAATGAAGTAATGGATAATATGGAGGCATTTGGGGGTGAAGTAAGAGCAGTAATTTGCCCCTGAAAAATAATTTACAAAATAAACAAACAAAATTAAAATAAATTGGATTGATAGAAAAAGGGAAATTCTTTGCATTATAAATATGTAAATGATACTATTGAAATAACCTTTAAATTCTGTTGTGCCAAAAATGAAATTATTAAAACTAATTTAATTTATTTTTTAGAGAGGCAATTCAAATAAATATTTTTAATAAAGATAATTATATGTTTAAAAAACTGAATTATAGTGAGGAAATTGTAAACAGTATTACTCATAGTATAGGGATAGGGCTGAGTATTGCTGCTCTGGTAATATTGATTGTCCTTGCCAGTAGAGAAGGGGATGTCTGGAGGATAGTCAGTTTCAGTATCTATGGCGCAACTCTGATAATATTATATTTGTCTTCTGCTTTATATCATGGTTCTTTCAATTTAAAGGTCAAGAAAATATTCAGGATTTTTGACCATTCTGCCATTTATCTGCTTATTGCCGGGACTTACACTCCAATAACCCTAACCCTGATGAGAGGGGTTTGGGGATGGACTCTTCTCAGTGTATCATGGGTAATGGCTCTTGGAGGAATTATTGTTACCATCTTTCTTCTGGATAAGTTAAAATCATTATTAATATTATCTTATGTATTAATGGGCTTACTTTCGGTTGTTGCAATTAAACCAATGATGCAAATGCTACCCCAGGGGATGATTATCTGGCTTTTAATCGGAGGAGGGTGTTACATTTTAGGATTAATGTTCTATTTATGGAAAAAATTACCCTATCATCATCCTATCTGGCATCTATTTGTTCTGGCTGGAAGTATTTCTCATTTTTTAGGCATATTATTTTATCTGACATAAGATTACCGGTTAACTTCTGTTCATCTTTCCAATTTTCCAATATTCCAATGACAATAATAGTCTACCAGTCACCCCCACCTTAATCATCTCCCTTCAAGGGGAAGGAGATAAGAGGATTTAATGAAGATTTTGCCCGGTTATTTTTCCTACTTGTTACAATTGGCTTTTTCCATAATTTCTAAAATTACCTCTGTTTTGGCATCTGCATAGTGCTGTACATGTCGCCATTTATTCTTTGCCAGGGATTTTTT
>JAQVMU010000127.1 GCA_028703475.1 Atribacterota bacterium
CTGGCCAAAGACAGGGACCTGCAGGACAAAACTTTACTCCACCTGTTCAGAATGATGATACACCCAGGGGAATGTTTAACCTGGAGCTATCAGCAGAACAGCAAGCTGAGATGAGAGAAATGATGCTAAGTTTTCAGAAAGAAACTTTAGAGCTTAGAAATCAAATTCAGTTGAAACAACTGGAGATGAGAGAATTAAAGCTGGAAGACCCGATAAATATGGAACAGATTAGAACAAAATTAGAAGAAATATCTAAATTACAGGTAGAAGTTAGAATGAAGGCTATTGAAAGACAGACTAAATTCAAAGAATTACTAACTCCTGAACAATTGGAGAACTGTGCTGCAGGATTCCAAATGCAAGGATTTAATATGGGTAATATGGGGAAATCCAGTATGAACAAGGGTTTTAACCCAGGATTTAACCAGCAATCAGCAGTAAATATGGGTATTCGTGGAAACCGCTGGTAATTTGTAAGTACTTTGTTAATAAATATAATTTACAAAAAGGGAGAAGGGTTAACTCTTCTCCCTTTTTGTAATGGATGTAATAGGACTGTGTTCCCAGAATATTTGCTATTCTCCTTATCAATTCCCTCTCTTTTAGTCTAATACAAAATTTAGCATATACAAATGAATATTTTAGGTAATAATTTCTTTGACAATTGTTACAATATCGATTACTATAGAATCTACTATACTATGTGCATATTGCATATATATTAACTACAGATAAATAGGAATAATTCAATGAAAGAAAAATTAACATTGTTTTGTCATGGTACAAGGCATCATATGGAAAGGTTTATGGAAATATGCCTGCTCTTGCTGTTAGACCAAGAAACCAGTCATGGCTATACCCTGGCAGAACAATTGAACGATTTTGGTTTTTCTAAAGAAGAACTAAATATGGGTTCCCTTTATCGCACCTTAAGAAAGATGGAAAAAGATTCACTGGTTACATCCTGCTGGGAAGAAGGAAAGCAAGGCCCAAAGAAAAGAGTTTACCAGATTACTGAAGCGGGAAAAATAAATCTTGCAAATTGGATTGAGGTACTTAAAAGAAGAAGGGACCGGATAAGCAGATTAATTAATCATTATGAAAAAACAACAGGAAAGTAAGGAGAAAATTATGATTAATATATTTGATTTAATGAATATAAATTCCGAGAGCTACAAACAACGAGGAAAGAATGTATTCTTTGAAAATGAACTTTTCAAAACCAGAATTATTAACCTGAAAGCCGGGGAAAGAATTCCGGATTGCCAAATGGATTGTTTTGTAATCTTCTATGTTGTTAAAGGAAAGGTGTCATTAAGCAAAAACGGGCAGGAGGCATCTTTAAAAGAAAATCAAGTTTTTATTACTGAACCGGCTCTACTGTCTATGAAAAGCAACACAGGGGCAAGATTAATGGGAATACAGATTAAAACCAGGGGGACTGAGAGGTAATAAAAATTATGGTTACTATTATTACTATTTATAGTATATTGGCAATTTGTTTGGTATTTTCCTTCTGGAAAAATAAACAAAAGACATTTAAAGCCTTTAAAATCGCAACAAAAGGATTTCTGAAAACAGCACCAAGCTTGTTTATGCTACTGGGAATTGTGGGTTTAATCTTAGGTATTTTAACTCCGGAAACCATAGAAAGATTAATAGGAGAGGAGGCAGGATTTTTAGCTACAGGGGTTGCTGCAATCCTGGGTGCAATTACCTTAATCCCGTCATTGATCGCCTTTCCGCTGGCTGGTTCTTTATTACGTTCCGGTGCAACTATTATGACTATTTCTGCTTTCATTACCTCCCTGGTAATGGTTGGTACAATAACTGCTCCCATGGAAATTAAATCCCTTGGGAAAAATTTCACATTGATGCGTAATGGCCTTAGTTTTTTAGGGGCTCTATTTATTGCTGCCATAATGGGGGTATTCTTATAATGAATATTATTAAAAAGTTCAAGGCAGTTATCGTTATAATATTGATTTATATCGGGTTAATTTTTTGGCTTCCTGATACTGCAGCAAAATCTTTTTCAGTTGCTGTTGATTATGCGAAAGAAATGGTCTTTATTATCCCTCCGGTCTTTATTCTAATGGGTTTGTTAGAAGTCTGGATTCCAAAAGATAAAATCCAGCAGTGGCTGGGTTCCAGCTCCGGATTAAAGGGTATATTGATTTCTTTTTTAATGGGCACACTTCCAACCGGTCCATTGTATGTTGCATTCCCTATGACTGCAACATTAATAAAAAAAGGTGCCAGTATTTCCAATATGGTTATTTTTCTTGGTTCATGGGCTGCCCTGAAAATTCCACAGTTATTGGTAGAGATAAAGTTTCTCGGTGTGGCCTTCACTTTGCTTAGATTTGTATTAACTTTTACAATTATTGTTATTATTGGAATTATTATGGAAAGAACTCTATCGAATAAATAAGAAAAATTAATACAAATAATTTAATATTATTCCCGGGAACAATTCTTACAATCGCCCCTTTAATAACATTTTACAGCAGATGCTTTAAAGGTCAAGCAAACCATGCTTTCTATATTAAGATTCATTTCCCGAAAGGATTCTTTTGTAATAACACAAGCAAGCTGGACTCCGATATCTACAATTAATCTAATCAAGCGATTTTGTTCAGAAATTTTAACAATTTTACCTTTAAAAGAATTTCTGGCACTGGAATAAAACTGTTCACGTGATATGATAATATCCCTGGGATCAATATAAATATATGACAGTCCATTTTTTTTGGTCACAATCGAAAATCGTAAATTATCTGCAATTTCAAAATACTGATTTCCTTCTTTATCGACAATTCTCCCCTTGAAAATATTTTCCGGTACATGAGGTACAATTTTCCCGTCAAGTAAGGATATTATCTCATCTGCCAGGCGATATGCCTGTGACAGGTCATGAGTTGTAAAGACTACTGTTGTTTTCATTTTTTGATTTA
>JAQVMU010000128.1 GCA_028703475.1 Atribacterota bacterium
GCTCAATTTCATCTGTGAAAAAGGATTCTTGAACAACAGTGGCCAAAACAGTTCCTTTGTTGATTTTTATCTCAATTAAGTCAATGTTAAGGCTGCTACTGAAATTAGGTTTAGTCTTTCCTTTAGGGGCAATGGTTTTTTTTGTAATTTGGTTACTGATTATTTCGCCAGAACGAAAAGGAGTAACAGTAATTGATGCATCTATATCACCTTTATTTTCAATAACCAGAATTTTTTCCAGGGAAGGGTTAACGTGAACCTTCATTACTCCTCCCATATTTAAGGTTCTTCCAATTGGAGCTTCACCTTCAAGAATGTTCATATCTGATACCATATTGCTATCCTGGGTATTTATATCAGGTTGTTTTTTTTCTTCTAAATCTTCCATAGATGTGATTTTTTCATAATCTGCAGGAATTGTGAAATACTTATCATCCTGTGCTTCTATCTGAATGTTTAATATCTCAAACACACTTAGTTCTGCATTAGCTAAGGGAACAATTACTTTTATCCGTTGCTTTAACTCAGGAGAATACCAGGCCTGAATAGCACCATCCAGTCCTTCCCGGGTATAGATATATTTATCACATTCCAAACCATTAATTATTTCTGTGCCAATTTTCTCTTCCTGGTATCCCGTGGTAAGCATTTCCCAGCCAATTATTGGATTAAACAAGAACATTTCCTCTTTGCTAAATTCCATATAAAATTTCATAACCGGATGTAAACCAAGATAAGAATCTTCCTGACGGTTGGCAATGATTACTAAAGGTTCACCACTACTGTCCTCGCCATTCAGTCGATAGAGATGATTCTTGACAAAATAATTATAATAGTATGTTTCTTTTGGCTGGGTAATCTTGATTTGGGCGGAAAATTCCTGTGCAAAACACATATTAGCGAATAATAGAAAAAACACACCAAGGAATAGAAGAAAAAAGATACAAACAACCAAACTGTTTTTCTTTTTCATAAGAACCTCCTTTTAAAATTATCACTAATTATTATTTACACCCTATTTTTATTGTAACACTAAATAAAGTCAGGAGAAATAAAAATATTAACTCATAAAGACACTTAAAAATAGTGCCTTTTATTTACTCATAATCCCATGATGTTCAAATATTTAAGCACACTTTTTTGAGAAAAGATTAACCCAATTGAGATAATTAATTTTTTTGCAGTTTTAAAAAAGTCAAATAATATTGATAATAATTCATTATTATTCTATTATTAAATAAAGTATGGAAATTATAGGAGGTTAATGATGCCATTTATTCAAAGTGAAAAGTTGTTCTCAAAATTAGCAGAACAAAGTAAAGCTTCAGCCATCAGAGAGATTTTAAAGATTATTCAAAGTTCTGATGTAGTGTCCCTGGCAGGAGGGATGCCCGATCCAATAACATTCCCTGTAGAAGATTTAAGAGTTATATGTACTGATATTTTATCCAGTAATAGTGCCCGCGCTTTACAGTACAGCAGCACAGAAGGGTTGCTACAGTTAAGAGAATACCTGCTAAAGTGGCTGGGACTGGATAAAAAAGGATACAAAACAGAAAACATCATGATCAGCTCTGGATCACAGCAGGGATTAGATTTGGTAAGTAAAGCACTGGTAGATCCGGGAGATATTGTTATAGCAGAATTGCCCAGTTATCTGGCAGCACTGAATGCTTTCAAAAGTTACGGGGCAGAGGTAGTAGGGATCCCGATGGATGAAAATGGCATGCAAATGGACTCATTAGAAAGTACACTTCAGGAAATTACCAATAAAGAGAAAAAGATTAAATTTATATACACAATTTCAAACTTCCAAAATCCCGCAGGTGTTACCATGTCATTGCCGAGAAGAAAAGAGATTTTAGAAATTGCTTCAAAGTATAATCTTTTTATCCTGGAAGATAATCCTTACGACAAACTTCGTTTTGAAGGGGAACCATTACCGCCTATTCAGTCTTTTGACCAGGAAGGACGAGTGATTAATCTGGGTACTTTTTCTAAAATACTTTGTCCCGGCTTAAGATTAGCGTGGATTTCGGGGAATAAGGAAATAATAGAAAAGGTTGTAATTTTAAAACAAGCGACAGATCTGTGTACTCCTATACTGAACCAGATGATTGGTTACGAGTATTGCGCAAAAGACTATATTGATAAAAATATTGATTCAAATATTTCTGTTTACAGGGAAAAACGTGATGTTATGTTGGAATCTTTGGAAAAGCATTTCCCCGAAGGTGCTGTTTGGAATAAGCCTGCAGGCGGCTTCTTTGTTTTTGTAACCTTGCCTGAAAACATTGATGCTGATGAGATGCTGTATGAAGCTATTAAAGAAAAAGTTGCCTATGTAAGCGGGTCTTCATTTTTTGCCAACGGTAAAGGGAAAAACACAATGCGATTGTCCTTCTGTTATCCAAGCATAGAAGATATCAAGGAAGGAGTAAAAAGATTAGGCAAAGTCATTGAGAAGAATCTTAAAAAATAGGAACTCTGCAATATTTTAAAGACTCTTTATAATTGAAAATTTAATAAAAAAGTAAAACAAGTATAGGATAATAGCAAACGAATATAACAACATTACTAATATTGACATATTATATTATTCAATAAATAAAGATAAAGTATTTTTATTCAGTTAGCTAAACAAACTTGTAATATAAATTCAATTGTTGTATTTAGTGGAAGCAATTTACTTCCTTTTAGCTATGATTATATTGCTATAATAAAGTGAAGTGTGGATTGAAGTATTTATTATTTTTATGATGAACCGATGTCGAATCAAAAGTTAGAAGATATTTTTAGTACTTAGGAAGAATGTATTTTATCCATTGCCGAGTTTCTTACAACCTTGTTTCGTCCATGTTTCTTTGCCCGGTACATTGCCTGGTCGGCAGCTTCTACCAGTGTTTCGGGGTCTCTATTTTGTCCAGGGATTATTGTTGCTAC
>JAQVMU010000129.1 GCA_028703475.1 Atribacterota bacterium
TGTGTCAGGGCTATTAATAATGCCAGTGAGATTCCGCCAAGAAAAGCAATCACTGAATGCTTCTTTTCATGTCCGGTTGCCTCAGGCAGTAGATGGGATGCTGAAATGTATATTAATACACCTACCACAAAACCTAAAGCTAAACCTAATATTTGTTCATTTAATTTAGAAACAAGAGGATAAGCAATAAATGCACCTAATGGTGTTGTTAGTGAAGATATTAGAAAAGCAAATAAAATAGCCTTTTTCTTATTCAATCCACCAGCCATAAAAAATGAATAAGTAATAACACCTTCGGCAAATTCGTGAATTACCAGACCAATGCCTGCCAAAAGACCTGTCAGTATACTGGTATTAAATGTTACTGTGTATATCATACCATCTACAAAGGAGTGTATGCCAATACCCTGTATTGCTGTGATACCAAAAGCCAGGGACTTTTGTTTTGTCTTATACTGGATTACCTTATTACTGAAAAACATAAATAAAAAACCAGTAAGGGCAAAATATCCGGCATTGTGATTTTTTTCAACTGCTTCAGGAAAAGCCGATATCAGGGGAACTGATATTAATACTCCGGCTGCAAGGCACATAAAATATGTCTTCTTCTTTTCCGCCCAATCTCTATTTTTATAGATAGTTAATATCCCTATACTATTAATCAAGGCTGATAAAACAGCAAAGATAGCTATCCAGGTAAATGTACTAAATTCAAACATTATTTTAACTGCCTCCTTAGTTTAGTTAGTCAGTCTATATTTTATATTTTATTTGGGTATCATTTTGATATATCTGCATATAATTTTTTTACCAAACTAATCAATTTTTTAATTATCCTATTTAATGTCCAGTTTTCGGATTCTAATTTTAAAATCATTTAATCTTCTGATAAAAAATCTGCAAAGATAGTGGAATGGAGCAGATATTTTTTCTGGTATTTCTTTGCCAGTTCAAAAAGAAAATTAATTTTTATTATAGGATTTGAGAGGTTAAAGAAATAAGTTTTTTCTTCGGCATTTGTCTCTTTTTTAAAATAACCCCATAAATGCTCAATAGTATTATATAATGCCTTTGATGGTACTTTATATTTAAAATGGGATTGAATTTTTAAAATTAAATCACCTTCCTGATCAATTGACAAATCAGGACTGTTTTTCATAAGACTCTGGATATTCCTGTAATATTGATAGCCTCTTGCCATAATTGAATATTTATGATGTGCCCAGAATTCAGTACCGTTTTTGGGAAGAGGTATCCGGCCCACCTGATTTTTTTCAAGGTATTTATTGGTTAATATTACAAATTGTTGTACTGGTAAATCAACATAAGTAGGTTTTACTAATGGTTTTGGTAGATGAATATTTATGGAATTTGAAAGGGGACTATTATGATTAAATCCTCTTAGATTCATTTCTTTTACAACCAGATCATGTCGTATAACCAGTTGGCAAAGACGGCCTACCCACCTTTTTGTCTCCGGATGCTGGGAATACCCCTTTTTTCCTCCACTAATAATACTAAATAAGGCATGTATCTCTACATGCTCTCCCAGCAAGCTTTTATCTGACAGATAACCAGGGTGAACATCCCATACTCTCATAATTGTTTACCTTTGTTGTTTTTACAACCAAAACTATTTTGTTGTCTTCAAATTTTTTCTTATTTTAGATTATAATACATATAACATGAAATAATAAACACTAAAAGAATATTTGTTGTTCTTATTCTATTAGTTTATTACCATTTTTAGCTAATTATGGTAAAATATATTTATATTCAATATTATTAATAAACAATTAATATCAATCATCAAACATCAGCCTATCAGCAAGATCCTTAAATATAAAAATTAAGGAGGTCAGATATCCAAAATGAAAAATAATAACTATCAATCATTTTTCATTTTCCTTATTAGCATTTTGTTAATCTGGCAACTTTCTCTTAATGCACAAACAAATCAACCAATTGTTGGGGAGCCACCCCAAAGCATAGAAGACAATTTTATTTTAGAACCGGCAGAATACCATGTTGAAACATGGGTTGAAAATCTTGACATTCCCTGGGAACTTGTATTTTTGTCTGAAAACAAGGCTCTTGTTACTGAAAGAAATGGACAAATTCGCCTGATTGAGAATAGTATTTTACAGCAGGAACCTTATAAAGTAGTTGACGAAGTAGCACATATCGGAGAAGGTGGATTGATGGGTTTTGCCAAACACCCCCGGTATCCGCAACAAAAATATCTTTATATTATGCACACTTACCTTGGTGACAATGAGCTCTATAACCGGGTTATCCGTTTTATTGATACAGGTAATACGATGGAATTTGATAAAATAATTATTGATAAAATCCCCGGTTCACAGGTACATAATGGAGGGCGTATTGCCTTTGGACCTGATGAAATGCTGTACATATGTACCGGTGATACCTGGCAAGCGGAAATTGCCCAGGATATCAATAATTCAGGAGGGAAAATTCTACGGTTAACACCCGAAGGGGATATACCTGATGATAACCCATTTAATGATTCCCCGGTTTACTCTCTGGGTCACCGTAATACCCAGGGACTTGCCTGGCATCCTGAAACAGGAATTCTTTTTTCTTCCGAACACGGGCCTTCCGGGGAGTTTGGGCTACGTGATAAGGACATTATTAATATTATTGAAAAGGGAGGAAATTATGGTTGGCCTTTAGTCTTAGGTGATGCCAATGTAGAACCATATATTGATCCGATAATTATGTGGCCTCAGGCTACACCACCCTCTGGCATGACTTTCTGGAATAATGATTTATTTGTAGCAACTTTACGAAGCAGGGCTTTACTGAGAATTCGTATGACTTTAAAAGACGACTCTTATGAAATAACTGCCATTGATCGTTTATTTGCTGCAGATTGGTCTAATGGCACCTATGG
>JAQVMU010000130.1 GCA_028703475.1 Atribacterota bacterium
CGAAATGAACTCTGGGTCCTGGATGCCTTTGAGTAATTTTCAATCTCTTTTAAAGTGACAGATTTACCATCTCCGATACTATAAAAAAACCAGTTAATTAAATTTATTTCATGTTGTTTTAGAGTAGTAATATCCTCGTTTAACAGGATAAACCTGTAATCCTTCTTCTTAATCCAACCGCCGCTTGTTGTCTCCTCAAACTGCAGATATTTCCTTCGGGTCAGGTCCATCAATGTGGCCATAATATCTTTGGTAACTGCACCCTGGATACTCATTAAATGACTCAATACTGCCGGGGTAATATCTGAAGGCAGCTCCCGGTAATAATCCAGTTCCATTTCCGGTTTTAGTTCCCGGTCATATTTAAAATACATGCGAATAGCATTTATAATATTTAATATTATGATAACTGGTATCAGCAGTAAACCTAAAATCACAAAGACATTTTGCCTGCCTGATCTTTCTGCCCATGCCAATTCTTCCTGCATGATTTGTGCATATTGATCTTTGTTAACTATCCTACCGGCATCGGGCACAAAATCAGTGGGAAAGAGAACCCTTGCCTCTACCATCTCATTTGCTGACAAACTATCTACCTCGTACAGGACAACTCCTCTGTCTAATATAGTTACCTGACCCTGTGATGGACCGTGACCAAAAACTTTTAGATCCTCAGTCTCGGTATTGATTTTCTTTCCCGGGAAAGTTATTTCAATCTGTATCCGTTGAATCGGCGAGCTGTTGCTCTGATCAAAAAATTTCCAGTAAAATTCAGCAATATCATTATATTTTGTAATCACATTCTTCAGTTGATATTCCAGCAAAAAGGATTTTCTCTCATTGGCAGATTGATCATAAATTCGGAAGGTAACCATATTACCTTCTGTTTCACGTGTAATGTCTAATGCTTTTTTCTGTGGAAGATACTGTGATGCTCTGAAATACTCCAATCCATCAGAACCTGTAAGCCCAATACTTCTAATAATACCATTAAAGCTTCCACTAAACTCATAGGTAAATATTTCGCTGACCCGAACATCTCCGTTTTCCAATATCTCTACCTGAGCCTGATAATCGGTGATCTGAAAACTTCGATCCTGTTGAGCAAGACTAGAAGCTGTGGAACCTAATAATAGAAAAAATATAATATAGATTATAAGTAATATTTTTGCTTTGTTAAAAACCATTCTTTTATTTTCAACTCCTCAAGGTTGGTAATTGAATAAATATTTTTACTTCTACAAAGTATCAGAATATTTAAATTTTTATGAATAACATTATACTACAAAAAGCTAAAATAAAGTATAAAAACCTTTAAAGCATCTGTGATGCTTTCTGCCCCTGACACAGTAATTAATTAAGATATTTTGTTAGACAGTATCTACAAAGGTAAAACAGAAATAGTAGACAATCCAATTCCCGGATTAGAACCAACTGCTCCAAAACCGGCTTCACAAATTAATACTGAAGTCACCGGTACACCATACATGCTCGCCATATTCTGGATTGTACCCAGCCTGTCAGAATTGTTAACAATCAATTCCATTGCCCTGATCAGAGAACTGGTCCATTCGCTGCCTGCATCAGAAGGATTAATATCATCAAATGAATCCCATTCATCTACATCTGTGGTTGCCCCTTCGTCTGAGGCACAGGCAGTCTGAATAACATGAACATTATCAAGAGTATTCAAATTATCGACAAAACTGCCGCTATTGTTTATACTTTTTTATTAATAAAAACAAGATATAAAGGGGATGCAAAATTGGTAAAATGATTTACATCCCCTTTCACTTATCTAGTTATTATTGTAATAAATAAATATTACCAAGGTATGGCATAAGTAGTGTTAAGCTCATTAACTGGAGTAATTTCCCCGGTACTACCATCAAAGGTAAATACTTTCCAAGTTAGGGAATTCTCTGGTATCCCAACTGACTCCAAATCCACTGTAGCATCCGTAACATCAAATGTTGCCAGCAATGAATTGATAGTAGTATCATAAACATTTACTTCACAAGAGCTCATATCTGTATATGTCACATCACCATAGTTAGACATAGTCTTTACAAAGTAATAATATGTGCCGGGAATAAAAGTATCAACCACTGTTGTCACAGTCTTATCCTCTCCAGATTCACCCCATCCAAAATCCTCGGCAGTGGTCGTAACACCGTTAGGGTCTATTAAGCTTGTTTGAAAACAAATATTATAGCTAGTAGAATCCCCCATATAAGTTCCCCAGGACAAAACAATGCTGATTGGTACAGCTTCCCCGCCCTCTTCACCAAATGGTAAATTTGCCTGTGCATGATCCGGAACATTCGCTGTTGCCTGCTGGTTATCCAGTGCCTGCTGCGGCATTGAGTCTGGTTTTTTCCTTTCCAGTTCCAATGAAATGTTTGGAGCTATCTCCGAACAGCCAACAATAAGCATCATTGTAAGCACAATAACTAAAATACCGATAAATGATTTTTTATTGAACATTTTTATACTCCTTTTTCAAATTTAAACAGAATAAATTATTTTGATTGACACTTAATAGCACAAAACAATAATTTTTATCCTTACATTCAATATTGAAAAGTTGGGAGTCTGGCTGTCTTCTCAATGCAGAGTTGAGATAGACCCATGACTTTGCGGCCTATCCTTTTAGATAGTGTGCTCTTTTCATCCTTTCTGACTGGCTGGCAGCATCCCCTTTCTTTTTATATGTATAGAAAAAATAGAAAAAAATCTATAGTTGTATTATGATACTCTTAAAAATGGCTTCTTCTAATGTAATATATTTAAAGAAAATAGAAAATAAAAAAGATGATCCTGGGGCAAAAAGCAGGTAGTCCGGCAGTCCCATTGAGGGGAATCATGGAGAGGGACCCGTAACTTTGCGTCCCATCGTT
>JAQVMU010000131.1 GCA_028703475.1 Atribacterota bacterium
CCTCAAGGGGGAGGAGATGAAAAGATATAATCCTGTCCTCAATGGGGAGGTTCAAAGATTCAATCCATCCCACAAAGTGTAAATGATAATATTAGCAAAATCCATCCCTCAAGGGGGCAGTTCAAAGTGATAATTATCTACCCCAGTGGGAGGAAATTATAAAAAGGAAATTCCCATCTCAAAGGGAATGAAGCAAATAAATAGCGTTGAATACAGTGATGAGTAAAAAATAATTAGTGATGATCAATATTAAATGAACCAATTAGCCAATAATTTAATTATGAAATAGTGTTATCTAATTTCAGTAAAATATATAGGTATAGATGAAAGAGATTGATTCGCTCACTTTTGCCACTTCCAATGACGGAGGTAGGTTTCGGTTCACACAATTGTTACATATATAAGATTGATAGGTAAACCAGTTAATTTATAAAAACAAGAAGAAAGTCTGATAAAAGCTTTGAGATTATAAAAAGTATATATTATTTTTCTAACCATTCTTCTTTAGATATTCTAGCAATTTTCAATATTTTTGCTAACAAATCAATTCCAATATCACTTTTTTTGTGAGGATTCGGAATGGTTAATCTTATGTCATTTTTTATCATAAATAAATGTTTGCCACCACTAAAAGGACCTTTGTATCCAAATTTCTTTAATTTCTTTACTAAAACATGGAATGATATGGGGTTTATCTTAGGCATTTACATTTTTACCATCTTTACTTCATTTATTGATATCTCCCCAAGCTTTGGAATAGGAAGGTTTTTTTTAATACTTAATATTAGCCATCCTTCTATAACTTCAATGAGGTTTTTTCTGCATTCTTCAAGATTTTTACCTGACGCCCAAACACCTTTTAATTCAGGTATTTCTGCATAATATGGTTCATCATCCTGAATGATTTGGTATTGTGCTCTTTTTAAAGCTTCCTGTATATATTCAGTCAACATAAATCTAACCTCTTTCTCCAATTTATAAATATTTTTGTTATATATAAAGCAATTTATTATTTATCATACATCCTTTTTAATTATAGTTAATAGCAATAAATAAGTCAAAATATACAAAATATGTGACTATTTATTTACCATCAATAAGAAGGTTTTTTAGTTTAAAAAGAATTTTCCTACTCCACCAGGAGAGGTCATCGTGGGATGTTGCGTTTAAAATTCAAAATACTCTGCTAGTTAAAATAGTCGTGTGTATTGCGTCGAAATATAATTAAATACAAGATACAATATGCAAGAGAAAAACAGTTTTCGGTTAAAATAGGTTTCAAGGTGCAAGGTTCAAGTTAAATGCAAATAAGATTTAACCAACACATATGTAACACTTTGGATTCAGGACATGGGTTATACTGTGAGCGCCTAGACTATGAAAATTTACTAAAACAAACTAGATATACAAAATATTTTTCCAACTATAGTTAAATATGGGTTTAAGTACCATAAAATTTTCATTTGAGCGAGAGATAATGCAAGCTTCTTTAACCTTTGAACCAAATTCATTAACCATTCTTTTTAAGGAAACTGCATGTTTAGGTAAGATGGTCATGGTACTTTTGATTTCATATAAATATAAATACCCTGCTACTTCAATAACTAAATCTATTTCTAAGCCATCCCTTGTCCTGAGATAATACATGTTCGGCTTATCTCCAAAATGAAGAAAACGTTTTAAAAAGTCAATCACAATCATTGTTTCAAACAAGTTCCCCAAATAAGGACTTCCAAGCAATGATTCACGATTATGGATTCCTAAAAGATATGAACAAATTGCGGTATCACAGAAATATATTTTTGGGCTTTTGATAATCCTTTTCCCAATATTCTTATAGTAGGGATAAAGCAAATAAATTTGATGCCCTGTTTCTAAGAGCGAAAGCCATCTCTTTGCAGTGGGAACACTTATTCCAATATCTCTGGCTAAATCAGATAAATTTAATATTTGACCTGTCCTTACAGCACAGGCAATTAAAAACCTTTCAAATTGACTCAAGTCTCCAATACTTGTCAGACTTCGAATATCTCTCTCTAAATAGGTAGTAATATAAGAACTGCACCATAGTTTTCTATCAACTTTTTTATTAGCAGAAATTTCTGGATAAAAGCCTCTTAAAATGAGTTCTGAAAAAAGGAGGTTATTATTTACAATGCTATTGTTCTTTTTATTGCTTAGCCAATTCGTATAATCTTTTGCATTTTTTGCATTATTTAATAATTCAGAAATAGAAAATGGCAGTAGAGAAAGAGTGGCTATCCGTCCTGCAAGTGATTGTGAAATATTATCCATAAGAATAAAATTTTGTGAGCCAGTAAATAACCAATTTCCGGGTTTTCTGTCACTGTCAATTTCCGTTTTAATATAAGATAGTAGCTCCGGTAAATATTGTATTTTATCAATAATTACAGGTGGCCTGTATTGATTTAAAAAACTTACGGGATCTTCTTTTGCTCTCACTCTTATATCAGGATTTTCCAATGAAACAAAATTATGTGTATTTGAAAAAAGCATTTTATACAGGGTTGTTTTACCGGACTGTCTGGGTCCGGTAACTACAATTGCAGGGAATGTTTTGATTGCTCTTTGTATAGTTTTTGACAAGACACGTTTTTTATATTTCATGACTTATTTTAACCCTTAATATTTAATATTGCAAATTAAATTTGCAGGGTCAGTATTGTTCTTTTGAAATTATTTTGAAATTCTAAAAAACAGAAGAAATATTTTTAGGAATAAGTCTCGTCTTTGTCATTATCCCATATCTCTTTTAATGCAGGAGTAATCTGGCTGGTCATTAATTGTAACTGTTTTTCTTTGGTTTCCTTTGCCAAACGTTCGCGAATACTGGTAAGAACATACTCTTTTATAGAAGTACCAT
>JAQVMU010000132.1 GCA_028703475.1 Atribacterota bacterium
TCTTTGGTGAATGGTATGGAATCGAATATTATGTAATATTAGAAGATGAAAATTATATTGAGATGACCGTAAAAGAAGACAAGTTTTATTAAATTTGTCAATCAATTTATTGCTTAATAAGGGTATATATTATTGGCATATTTTTCTAAATTTGTTGTGATTTTGGGTAAATCAAACCTTTATTACTGTTTGATGCCTTTTGACTGATGTTTGATATTTAATCATAGAAAATAATAAGAAAATAATGGTTATCCCAGTTTAATATCTGATGAAATTTGAGGATTAACATGGATATAATTGAATATAACAGACAAGCATGGAATCTGGAATCTTCACAGGGAAGCAGATGGTCTACACCGGTTTCTCCGGAAATAATTGAATCTGCCCGGAAGGGTAGCTGGCAGGTAATACTCACACCCAATAAGCCTGTACCGCATTCATGGTTTGGCCGCTTAACAGATAAAGATGTTCTGTGTCTGGCCTCAGGGGGAGGACAGCAAGCACCGATATTAGCGGCTGCGGGTGCAAAAGTAGTCAGCTTTGACCTTTCTGAAGAGCAGCTTAAGAAAGATTGTGATGTTGCAAAACGTGACAGACTTCAGGTTCGCTGTGTTCAGGGTGATATGGCAAATCTTTGCGAATTTGCAGATGAAAGCTTTGACTTGATATTCCATCCGATTTCCAATGTCTTTGTTCCTGATGTAAAAGCAGTTTGGTCAGAGTGTTATCGTATTTTGAAGACCGGTGGAGACTTGCTGGCAGGCTTTATGAATCCCTCCTTTTTCCTATTTGACCATGAAGAAGCAGAAAAGTGCGGGCAACTAATTGTAAAAAGAAAATTACCATTTTCAGAACCTTATGATCTTGATAGTAATCAGAGAGCTAAATGGGGATCCAATAAAAATCCTGCACAGTTCAGTCATTCATTAGAAACTCAGATTGGTGGACAGATAGTAGCCGGATTTGTGATAATCGGGTTTTATGAAGATTCTTGGTCTGATGAGGCAACATTGCTTAACAAGTTTTCGCCAACATCTATTGCAACACGCGCAAGAAAACTTTAAAAAAATAATCAAGAGGAGCAGTTTTCTGTTTGATATAAGAAAAATATGAAAAAATTAATTCTCTTAAACGGAACAATGGGAGCCGGGAAAACGGCTATCTGTCAAGAGCTTCTTAAATTGCTACAGCCAGGGGTCTTTTTGGATGGTGATTGGTGTTGGAATATGAATCCGTTTATTGTCAATGATGAAACAAAGCAGATGGTGCTAAAAAACATCAGCTTTATGCTCAACAGTTTCATTAATTGTTCAGAATATGAATATATAATATTTTGTTGGGTGATGCATCAGGAAGAAATTATCAATGAAATTCTTAAAAATCTGAAATTAGAAAACACCAAAACATTCACCTTTACTTTGATGCTAACAGAAGCAGCCCTAACCAAAAGATTAATAAAGGATATTGATCAGCATAAAAGAACTTTTGATGTATTAGAGAGAAGCATTGAGAGAATTGACTTGTATAAAAATATGAATACCATAAAAATTGATATTAGTGATTTAACTCCTTTACAAGCAGCTAAGCAGATAGCAAAATTAATTAGCCAGAAGAGATATTATAAGGAATAGAAATAATGATAGTATTGAATTGAAGTAAGTGATAAAATGATATAAAAAGGATTTTTGTGTTTTTAATTCTATTTTAATTTTTAGGTAAATTAAAGGAGAAAAAAAATGTTAAGATGGGCTATTCTTCTATTAATCATTGGCCTTGTAGCTGGTGCCTTAGGGTTTACCGGTATTGCCGGTGCTGCAACCGGGATTGCAAAGATTCTGTTTTTTATCTTTATTGCTTTTTTCCTGGGGATTATTGTTTTAGGTTTACTTGGGATTTTAATATTTTAGAAATAAAACATAGGTACCTTACTAATAATCACACTGCAACTACCCTCCTTCAGCTGCTCCTTAATTATCTGTATCTATCTTATTAAATATTGCGGAGGAGGGCATTCTCCTCCATATTTTTCTAAAAACCAAAATATTTTCACTATGGTAGTTTTTTTACAAAAAAATAATCACAAAATAACACAAATAATGATATAGTAACTATAAGGAAATAAATAAAATAGCCAATGTTTAGTTATTAGTTAGCAGTTTTGGTTCAGTTTCGCTAACAATGGGGGTGTTTAGCTTATCAGGTTAGTTTAAATGATTATTAAAAGATGAAATTGAAGTCTTATTAATTGATGAGAAATTATTCTTTAGTTAATAAAAAAAGAGTGGGTTATGTTTAAAAAAATAATTATATTAATTTGCACTTTTACTTTATTATTTTTACTAATGGGTTGTAATGGGATTATACCGGGTGCTAATAGTGATTCTCAGATGAATGCAGTTGTTAAGCTTATTGATGTTCCGATAAATATGTGGTGGCAGGATGTAAGCACCTATACCGGATTATCTACAGGGGTTAATTTAGCAGTTGGAGAAAGCAGAGATTTCTTTGCCCAGATTAACGTAGCGAATGACAAGGTAGTTTGGATGGAACTCACTCATTTTGAATTAAAATAATTAATATTGTCTGCAGGGAGAAGAGTGTAGAAACTCTTTTCTCCTGTAGATTATGGTAACCATTAGAAATACAATGGATATTTTTTATTGTCTAAAATATATATCCAGGGAAAATATTATTAGTTTGATACATTTTTAAGAAAAGAATTGATTTCATCAGCAATTATTTCCGGTTGCTGATTGTGTATATAATGTCCGCTGTCTAAAAATTTATATTTTCCATATTCAGTTTGTGATACATAATCTGACAGTAATCCTCTCCAATCAGCGTCTGTAACTTCTTTACCATCAGAGATAA
>JAQVMU010000133.1 GCA_028703475.1 Atribacterota bacterium
TTTTTCAATAATGGTTCCAGTTTCACCTTTATATGCCTCAATAACTTTATCTAAAGAGGATATAATCGCTTTTTCTCCCCCGTTTTCTAAAAAACGCAGACAGGCTTTTACTTTTGGTCCCATACTGCCTGCTAAAAAATGACCTTCATCATAAAATCTTTTTATTTCCTTATAATTTACAATTCCTAATTCTTTTTCATTTGGCTTTCCAAAATTTATTTTTGCTTTTTCCACATCAGTAAGAACAAATAAAATATTTGCACTAATAATTTCAGCGAGTCTTTCACCAGCTAAATCTTTATCTATGACTGCTTCAATACCTTTTATTATTCCTTGGTCATCTTTTAAAACAGGTATGCCGCCTCCACCTGATGCAATAACAATAACCCCTGCATCAACAAGCTTTTTTATGACTTCTCCTTCCAAATTAGCAATAGGGTCAGGTGAAGGAACTACTCTTCTCCAGCAACGATCGCCATTAGGCTTGACTTTTTTAAAGATATAATCGGGATTATTCCTTTTCATTTCATCCGCTTCTTCTTCATTTAAAAAATTTCCAACAGGTTTAGAGGCATTTTCTCCTTCAAACTCAGGGTCATTTCTATCTACTAATACCTGGTTCAATATAGCACAGACCGGTTTATTAATATTCTTTTCTTTCAGATGGTTAATCAAAGTCTGTTGTAACATATATCCAATCTGTCCCTGGGTCATTGCCCCTACTACATCCATTGGGTGGGCAGGGACAACTTCTTCGGCTGCTTTCTGCTGAACCATAAGATTTCCAACTTGCGGCCCGTTTCCATGTGTTATAACTAAACGATCTTCTGGTGCTAATTTTTCAATAATATTGGTAATATATTGTGTAGTTTTCCAGCAATTCCGAAATTGCTCTTCAGAAGAACCCTTTTCGTTTGACTGTTTAATAGCATTTCCGCCTAAAGCTATTAATATAACCTTTGCCATATCTATTCTACTCTCCTTTTTTAATATCCGTAAATTACTATTAAAATAAATTTCTTTTATATCCTACTTTATTTGATATTTTTTCAGCAGCTTTAGTCAGGTTTTCTATAAAATAAGATAATTTATTAATTGGAATTCTGCTTACCAATCCAGTGATTGTTAAACTGGCTATAGGCTGATTATTTAAGTCCTTGATTGGAACAGAGATTGCTCTAATCCCTACTTCTAATTCCTCATCACAAACAGCAAAATTTTGTAATTTTACGGTTTGTAAATGTTTTTTCAACATATCGGGATCTGTAATGGTCTTGGATGTATATTTACGAAATTGGTTATTTGTAATAATACGAGAAATTTCTTTGGGTGCTTGATATGCTAGCAAAATTTTTGCTGATGCTGCACAATGAAAAGGCATTATTTTGCCTACTTCTACAAATAGATGATGAGCATGAGAATTGTGAGATGAAACAACAGAGTCAATGCAAATTCCCTTTCCATCCTGCCAAATACATAAAAATGTCGTTAAATGGGTTTCCATACAGACTGCTTTCAATATGTTTTTTGAATATTGCCTGAAATCAAAGGAATCATAAAAAGAATTTGCATATTTTAAAATCTGCACCCCTAATCTATATTTTGAAGTATCACTATCTCGAGTGACTATTGAATGGTTTAAAAGAGTGGTAAGTATTCTGTGCACAGTACTTTTTGGAATAGAAAGCAAAGAAGAGATCTCTGTAACCCCTAAACTTCTTTCGGCATCACTTAAGCAATCAAGTATTTTAATTGTTTTTTCAACTGATTTCATAATGATAACCTTTGACTGTTCTATAATATGGAACAGTATTCCAAACTATATGGTATTTTTATTAAAATACCATATAGTTTGATTTGGTGCAAGTTTTTTTTATTTTCATAATCACATGTCAGATGTACGCCGATTTTTTTTGCCTTTTGATCAGTTTTATTTGAAGTATTATAAAAGAAGAATTAAAAAAGAGCAAGAATTGCTATATTATTTATGTTTCTTGGAAATATTTTCTCTTTCAATGGCATGTAACACATTATCGCTAAGTCCAAAATAATGGCCTATCTCGTGAAGCACAACCCTTTTTATATCATTTTTGACTTCCCGGGCATTTTTATTTTTATTTATTATCGGCTCACGGTATATGATAATCCTGTCCGGCATTACATTCCGGTAATGTATCCCGCGATGCGTTATCGGGACACCCTGGTAGATACCTAACAATGAATATGGAGACTTCTGGCCAAGATTCCTTAATATATTCCTGGTAGGAAAGTCTTCGATATGAATGGCAATATTTTCCATTTTTATCCGAAAATATTCCGGTAATTCAGCTATTGCCTCTACTACCAAATCTTCAAAATGTTTTTTATTTATCATTGAATTCTTATTGCTTTCCATGTTTTTTTATTTCTTTCACAAAATTATCAACCATTTCAACATGATATTGATTCTTGATATCTCGAGCAGTTATATTCATGACGGTTATAGGTTTTTTAATTATCATATTTTCCATTTCTTTAAAAACAGGTTTTGGGTCAGAACCTAAACTTGTACAATAAAAAGCAACCTCTTTTTCTTTTAACATAGGATGGTGCTTTCCTAAAAAACTCCTTATAGGTGTTGAAATATTATTAGCCCAAATAGGCGTACCAATAATAACAATTTCATAATTATCAGGCTCTTTTTCCATATCCTTTATCTCTATAGTCTTTTTAAGATGTGCCTCATTACCACTTGTAATAAAACCAATTATTCCATTCCTTTTTTTATAATCCTTTATTTCCTGTAATTCTGCATTAATCTTAACACCAATCTGTCTTGCAATTTTTTCAGTTTTTCCGGTGCG
>JAQVMU010000134.1 GCA_028703475.1 Atribacterota bacterium
TTAATTTTTCTTTTTATTTGTTCACTACATTAACAGGTGTTCCTTCGACAAATTTAGCTAAATTGTTGACAGCAATATCCATTAACCTTTTTCTGCTTTCCTTTGGAGCCCAGGATATGTGCGGAGTAATAATACAATTTTTTGCTTTCAGTAACGGATTATCTCCCTTTATCGGCTCTGAACTAACCACATCCAGTCCCGCAGCATATACCTTGCCGTTATTTAATGCATCGGCTAAATCCTGTTCAACTACAAGGGGTCCCCGGCTGTTATTTAAAATAATTACACCGTCCTTCATTTGAGAGATAGTATCTTTGTTGATTATTCCTTTGGTTGACGGCAGTAATGGACAATGTAAGGCTATTACATCAGATTTTTTAAACAATTCATCCAGTTCAACATAGGTGCCTATTTTTCTCCCTGATTCATTTTGAACAGCATCATTAGCAAGAATATTCATCCCCAATGCTTTAGCGATTACACCTGTTCTTTGTCCAATTCTTCCAAATCCAATAATTCCTATGGTTTTTCCCTCAAGCTCAATCAAGGGATAATCCCAGAAGCACCAGTCGGGATTTGACTCCCATTTTCCTTCATGCACAACCTGGTTGTGGTGACCTATGTGGTGGCATATTTCCAAAAGTAATGCAATAGCAAACTGGCCAACCGAAGCTGTTCCATAAGTGGGTATATTGGATACCGGGATATTCTTCTCTTTGGCAATATCTGTATCAATAACATCATATCCTGTAGCCAGTACACCAATAAATTTTATATTGGAACATGCATTCAGGGTATTCTTTCTTATCGGAGTTTTATTTGTAAACACTATTTCGGCATCACCAATACGGGAAATAATTTCATTTTCATCTGTCAATGAAGTACGATCATATACTGTTAAATCACCAAATTTTTTAAGACCCAGCCAATCTAAGTCTCCCGGATTTAAAGTGTATCCGTCCAAAACTACAATCTTCATATTTTATACTCTCCTTTTCAATAACACATTTTTATTCAATTTTATGAAATACAAGCTCCTGGCTATCAAGTAATATGAGCAATATTTTTTTCTATTGTAATTCTTTTTTTTGCAAATAATTGAATTGCCCGGGGAAGCAACTGATGTTCATATTTTAAGATTCTATCAGAAAGCGTTTCCTCATTATCAGTCTGTTTTACTTCAACTGCATGCTGTAGAATAATGGGACCTGTATCAATTCCTTCATCAACAAAATGAACAGTACAACCACTTATCTTAACACCATATTCTAATGCCTGTTTCTGGGCATTCAGGCCAGGAAAAGAGGGTAATAAAGCCGGGTGTATATTGATTATGCGATATCGGTAATTATTTATAATTTTTGATCCCAGCAATCTCATATATCCGGCTAAAACAACTAAATCTATATAATTATTTTTCAGGCAATTGATTATTTGATCTTCATAATTTTCTTTGTTTTTATAACTCTTATAAGGAAAAACCATGGTATTAATCCGGTTATCCCGAGCCCTTTTTAAGGCATAAGCTTTTTCATTATCACTTATTACAATCTTAATTGTTCCATCAATTTTGCCCTCTTGAACAGCATTAATGATTGCCTGTAAATTAGTTCCTCTTCCTGAGGCCAGTACTGCTATGTTAATCATACATTCCTTCCCCTGTTAATTAATAAATATTTTGTTATTATCCGGATTTTTTTAACTTCATATTCTCCTGTCATTATTTTTTCATATGATGTTAACTCTGTTATCTGTACTATCCCCTGCACTAACCTTGCCTATAAAATAGGGTATTTCCCCTAAATTTTCTAATTCCTGAATTATAGATTCCTTTTGTTCTGGTGGCACTATTATTATTAAACCAATCCCCATATTGAACGTACGATACATCTCTTTATCAGTCAATTTCCCTTTGTTCTGGAGTAACTGAAAAATTGGTAATTTTTGCCAGCTATCTATATATATTTCGGCAATTGTATTATCAGGTAAAATTCGCGGAATGTTATCATAAAAACCCCCACCGGTAATATGGACAATACCTTTAACTGAAAATTTTTCTATTATTGATAAAATAGACTTGACATATATCTTGGTTGGTCTTAATAATTCTTCACCCAGGCTTACTTTTAAATCTCCTGGTGTTTCCCTTAATTGAATTCCTTCTTCCTGTAACAATACCTTTCGTACCAGGGAAAAACCATTACTGTGTAAGCCGGAAGAGGCCAAACCTAATATTACATCTTCGGGTTTGATATTTTTACCGGAAATAATTTTATCTCTTTCAACTATTCCAACAGAAAAACCGGAAAGGTCATATTCCCCTTCCGGGTAAAATCCGGGCATCTCTGCTGTTTCCCCGCCCAATAACGCACACCCTGCTTCTTTACACCCATCAGTTATTCCTTTGATAATTGCAACCATTTTACCTTTTTCCAGCTTTCCTGTAGCTAAGTAATCAAGAAAGAATATCGGCTTTGCACCACAAGTCAGGATATCATTTACACACATCGCTACCAGGTCAATACCTATAGTGTCATGTTTTTCCATCAAGTTAGCAATCATCAATTTTGTGCCAACACCATCAGTGCCGGAAACTAATACCGGGTCTTTGATTTTTTCCTGGGAAATAGAGAATAACCCTGCAAAACTACCAATATCATTCATGACTCCCGGAATATGAGTTGAATGAATCATTGGTTTGACATTATTTATAATACTGTTAGCTAAATCAATATCTACCCCGGATTTTTTATAGGCATCTTTCATTTTATTTCCTTTCCTTTTCTTTCCAG
>JAQVMU010000135.1 GCA_028703475.1 Atribacterota bacterium
TTTATCCTGGACGGACAAAAATGGGTTCCTGACCCGGAAGCATATCGTTATGTCCGTGATGGATTCGGTAATAAAAATGCGGTAATTGAGATTGCTAATTGCATCTAAAAAAACGTATACCGTATTACGTATAACGTATATCGTTTGTTGCCAGTCATTGCGATGAACGAAGCGACGAAGCATCTCAAAAAATTATACTTAAGAGCATTTAAACTGAAAACTGATAACATATTTGCCCTTCAGGGCAAAAACAAAAGGTAAAGATAATGAGAAATAAAAAAACAAAAGGAATAAAAAATCAAATAAAGATCACCAGTTTTTTATTAGTAATAATAGTATTTATTATTTTCTATTCTTTACCTGCATTCTGTCAGAATACACAGTATGCTCCGAGCATTGCTAATCTGGAAAAGGAATTAAATCAGAATCACTATAGCGGGTTTCAACAGAGAATGATACTTACTACTGCTCAGAGTATTTTTGAACTGGGAATTAATAATATAGAGCTGAATAAACTGTTAACTGCAAGTATATCTAACAACTTTGACGCCTATAATATAAAGAAGATATTGGAAATATTGATTGATGCCAAACAAAGTGACATTCCTGAAAAATCTTTAATGAATAAATTTAAAGAGGGATTGTCAAAAAGGGTTGAGGAGCGTTTAATCGTGGAAGTGATGAGCAATGAGCTGGAAAACCTTAAAGTAGCCAGGGATATATTTACTGATTATGCCTTAAAAGAGACCGATTATGATTCACTCTCTTATGATGAGGATGTAATTGTTGAATCCTTGGCTGAAAGTTTGAATAATGGTGTTCCAAGGGAATCACTTTCTGAAGTATTAAACAGAAGTGCCAAACAGGGGAGAAGCCTGCAGGAAGTAACTGAAGTAAGTACAGAACTGGGGATTTTAAGTCTGCATGCCTATGAGCTTGGTTTTACAGCTGAGGAGGTCAATGATGTATTTGAGAGAGCAGTACTTAGCAGGAGCGGTGTTGACGGTATATGTGAAGACATTCAGGATATGATTGTAGCAGCCGTAGTATCAAAGATGAACATGGCTTCCCGCAGCAGCTCAACAGATGGAACTGAACAGTCAGGTTCCTCCGGTATTACTACAGGAGAAAGCTCAAGTTCCGGCAGTATAATTCCTTCTCCGTCAGGGAATGTTTCAACACCTTCAGCTGCTGATGATAAACCTGATAGTCCTGACAAACCGGATGGTGATTCTTCACCACCGGAAAATTAATTGACATGTTTTTGTTCTTTGAAATAAAAATAATAACAAAAAAATATTTTAACAAAAAAACTTGTAATCTTTAACTAAAAACGATAAACTATTAACGAAAAACCGCTTTCAGTTAGTACTGAAAGCTAAGAGCTGGTCTCAAAACCCGTGTGAGGTCGACATGCGGTGCATTTATCTGTATAAAATATTTGAAACCTGCAGATAAAAAGCTTGCGAGTCCGGAAAAACGAGGAGAGATTAATTAATTTCTCGTAATATATCCATGGAAAATAAAATAAAGAAAATAAATAAGTTAAATCGAAAAATAATTAAGAAACTTAAAAATCGAAAGGAGAATTCTTAATGAAGAAATTTTTAGTACTTTTACTGATTTCAATTTTAGCAATTTTTGTATTTGCAGGCTGTACAACCCCTCCTGTAAACGGTGGAGATGATCCTGGCAATGGTGACGAAGTTGAAGGTGTTACCGTAGAGATTTCAGATTCAGTTAAAATCAATGGTATAGATTATGTAAAAGGTGATAATAGAGATAAAGATGGCAAACTCATTGGTAATACTATTACCGTGACTTTCCCTGCTCCTGTTGAGGGTATGGTTCAAGCTGAAATCTCAGATTGTACAACAACAACTGCAGCAACAAAATTCTTATTCCCCAATGAAGACAGAACTGTCTGGACCGGAACTGTAGATTTTGATTGTAAATCGATGTTTGTTGCAGATCCATGTTCTGAAGATTACACTTGTGATGCATGTGGGGAATGTGATGATTTACCATGCTGTGAAACAGTTATAACCATTATTTCCGGTGCCTGTGATGTTGATGAATGTATCGTTTTACCGGTTATAGTTGACTGTGCACCACCTGCAATTCCTGAATTTAAATTTGAATGCTTTGATTGTGATGAATGTGAGACAGTATGTGAACCTCAGGGTGCTTACTTTACATTTACTTCAGTAGGCGGAGATATTTGTGATCCATCAGATGCATGTAAAGATGATTGTTCTGGCGTAGATAGTTGGAAGTTCTATGTAGGCGATGATTGTGATATGTGTGTTCTTTATGAAGGTACCGGTTGCCCGATAGAAGGAACAGCTGATTGTGGTTGCTTACCATGGGTAACTCCTCTTGAAGTGGCTTTAAACGGAGCAGATTATAAAAAAGAATACACAGTTACATTTGAAATCACTGACAAAGTGGGAAATAAAGCTACTCAGGAATATACTATGAAAGTTGATACTGATTCTGTTGTTAGTTGCTTAGCACCAGTTGAAGAAGAAGTATAGACTAATATTGATGTTGTATAATTTATTGTTACAATTTTAGAATTATAGCTAAGATTAGTAAGATAAATTAAATGAAAAATAAAAAGGGATACCTGTAACAAGGTATCCCTTTTTAACTGAAAAATTATAAAAAAGCAATTCTATTCCCAATAAAAAATTAAAAAATAATCCACACTTTTTTATTTTAATAAATATAAATAGA
>JAQVMU010000136.1 GCA_028703475.1 Atribacterota bacterium
TTTCAATATAATCTCAGATATTTGTACTTACATGATACATTTAGAAATTTTTTTCAACTGTTAATCAAATTCAGATTATAAATAGTTATTGTATTTTGGTTTTGAGCTTATATTCAATTCTTGTCTTTAAATTTACTTTTCATCTTATCAATAATTGATTGGTACTCATCAAGCCTCTGTTTTTTATTGTTTGTTGTATTCCTGAATTTCAAGACAAAATATTTTAATTTGTTGTTTTCTTCTTTCAAATAATTATATCTTTTTAGCATAAATAGAAAACCCAGAATAGTAATTATTAAAGCAATAATTAAAACTACAATAATCATCTCTTGAATAGCCATTATTTTCCTTTTACAGCCCTATCTTTTCTTAGACAATTTATAAATATAGATTAATATATCAAAATGACAGATATTATTTTTTAATTAGAATTGTAACTTGCTTCGTCTTTCCATTAAAAACACGTCTCTCCATGTACCATCTTTCATTTTACCAATCTTTTCCCTGATTCCAATTATTCTAAAACCGCATTTTTCATGGAGAGCTATACTATCCTTGTTTTCTAAAAAAATTGTGGATTGCAAAGTCCAGAAGTTATTATCTTCAGATGTTTTAATTAATTTTTTCAACAAAGCATTACCAACACCTTTACCTTGATAATCCTTACCTACATATATACTAATCTCAGCAACTCCGGAATAAACACTTCTCCTGGAAACAGGGCTTAAAGCTGCCCAACCATATACTTTGTCCTTCTTCCTTGCTGCTAATCTACAGGATTTAATATGATTTGCATCCCATTCTTCCCAGCTGGGAGCTTTTGTTTCAAAGGTTGCATTGCCGGTATTAATTCCTTCTAAATAAATTTTTTTAATCTGACTCCAATCCTTAAACCGAATTTTATTTATTGAATATTCCATGTAATATCTCTAAAAATATATTTTTATCATGCATTGATTTGGTTCTGATTATTAACTCAACTTTTTTAACAAAATGAATACGCATTTTTATTATAATAAAATAAGAATATTTTAGAAAGTTTTATACTAAAAACATGTATGCTTATTTATTACCATACTTATAATGCTAAAACAAAATTAATTTCTAAGAGATCAACATGCATGATAAGCTCATAGTTTGATTTTCAGCAGACAAATTGTTTGAATCGCTCATAATCACTTTTCTGACATTCTAAGTTTAATAGTGTTCCTTTGTTTTTATGAATAATCGATTTTATATAGGTATTGCCATTTAAATATGACAATAAATTACCCTGACTATAGGGAATAAGCATACGGCATTTAATATACTCTTTATTAATTTCCTGGTTTATTCGCTCTAATAAATTATCCAGTCCAATCTTTTTTCTCGCAGAAATAAATACTTTATTACTAATAGTCTGCATACTATATTCCGGAATTAAATCTATCTTGTTATATACATATATGACAGGAACATTTTCAGTTCCAATTTCCTGCAAAGTGTTATCGGTTACTTTAATTTGTTGCTCATAGTCAGGATCAGAAATATCAACAATATGTAATATTAAATCAGCCATTCTTACCTCTTCCAGAGTCGATCGGAAAGCTTTGACTAAACTATGTGGTAAATCATTAACAAAACCAACCGTATCTGATAAAAGGAAATCCCTGCTTCCGGGCAATTTAATTTTTCTAACTGAGGTATCCAAAGTAGCAAATAGCATGTCTTTTTCTATTACCTTTTTAGATTCTGGCTTTCCAGACATCCCTAATAAGGCATTCATCAAAGTAGATTTACCAGAATTAGTATAACCCACTAAGGCTACAGTGGGTAACTTACTTTTGCTTCTCTTTTTGCGCTGAATTTGACGCTCATTACTAATAGAGTCCAGTTCTTTATTCAACTCGTATATCTTCCTCTCCAACTGCCTTCTATCTAATTCTAATGCCTTCTCTCCAGGTCCTCTGGTTTTAGTTCCTACTCCTCCGCTTTGTTGGGCTAATGATTCATTGAGTCCTACTAATCTTGGAAGCATATACTGCATTTTAGCCATTTCCACCTGCAGTTTAGCTTCTCTTGTCTTTGCCCTTCGGGAAAATATTTCTAAGATAAGAGAAGTCCTGTCCATGATTCTATACTCCAGTGCTCTAACCAGATTTCTGAGTTGTGAAGGTGAAAGTTCATTGTTAAATATCAATATATCTGCTTCCTTATCATTGGCCAAAAGTTTCAACTCTTCTATTTTTCCAGACCCTATATAGAAAGAATTGTTAATGCATTTTAAGTTTTGTTCAGCATGACCTACAACTTTATAATTACAAGCAAGAGCAAGATTCTTAAGTTCATTCATTGACTCATCAAAATGATATTGTTTATTTATATTTACTCCTATTAAAAAGACTTTTTCTTTTCGTAGCATAATTATTTTATCACTCCTAAAAATTAACAGTTATTTTTGCCTTCCTAAAATAAAAAAAATAGGCTGCAATGAACACTTTTCATCAACAACCTATTTTATGAAAATTTAATAATATAAATCTGATTACCTTTTATCCTAAATTACGAAAATACGAAAAATTCATTGCAAAGTCTAAACCATAAAGATTAGATTCTTTCGGTTAAATTTTTTAATTTGGTCTTTTTAGATATTAAATTTAAAATTAACTTTTTATCCTTGCAATTAAACTTTTCAGAAATATATTTTTACCAATAATAGCACATAAACCTGTTTTTATCAATGAGTTGAAGGGTTTT
>JAQVMU010000137.1 GCA_028703475.1 Atribacterota bacterium
CAATATCAGTTTACCAGTTGGTAGTTATGTATTATGGGCTAACAAACCATCAAAAAATCAATGCCCAACATCAATAGGATTTACTCCAAGTGGTAACCCTGATCAGAGCCCAAAGGGATGGATTTGTTTAACAGTTTCACCAGGAGGAATGCATTATTATGATATATGGGTAAAAAATTCTGGTGGATCTTATCCAGGAACTTGTTCAATACCGACATTAAATGCCTGTCAATAAGTTAACAAACATAAAAACAGGGGACGGTTTCCTATTTGACGACAAAATCTAACTAACAACACCCCGCTGGTAGTGATACCAGTGGGGTTATTTTTATCATATAAGCCACAAGTTGTATCTAATAAAAAATCAAAGATTATCAATTGTATTTTCTTATTTTTTATTTTCTCTTCAACTAAAAACAAAAAACTATAAACTAAAAACTGTCTTTCCTCACTCCCACCTTAATCCTCCCCCCCCTCAAGGGGTAGGAGACGAGATAGTTCAGATCCCTTCATCAAGAAAGGATTAGTATTGTCAAGGGGACGGTTCTTTTGACAATCTTTAAGTAGAATAATTTAGACTAAATTGAAGTTTTGAACATCAATACGAGGTTCTCTGTGTGATGAGAAAATCTAATTGTATTTTCTTAATGTTTTTAATAGAGGATTAAATATGCGGGAATAATAGGATGGGATTGCTTCGCTTACTTTATTCACTCGCAACTACAGTGGGAGGATGTGTCTCCTAAATCATATTCCAATCACAAAAAAGTATTTTATATTTTCTTTTAGTTAACTACTAACGGCCAACGGCTAACTAATTATCTTGTCAATGCGAGGGAACATGGTGACCAAAGTAATCTCAACCATTCATACCTGGGGGGAGCATTTTCATGGAACATTGGAAAACTGGAAAATAAATTGTTTTGTTTTCTTCTGCTTTCCAATCTTGCCCAGAGATTATTTTAAGTTTCTTGAACCATTGTTATTTTTTTGTCTAAAAAAATTAATTTAGGGAATAATTATAATATAAATATATTTTTGTATTTATAAGTAATACAATTTGACTTACAGTCTTAATTATTTAAAGATTATTTTAAGGATGGTGGTGACTATAGAGCAAAAATAAAAAGTTGAAAAAGGTAAACTGTCCAAAAGGACAGGGCGCAAAGTATTGGGTCTACGGTCTGTACTTATATTTATTTTATATGAGAATATTTGATTTTATTTATTACCCTCTTTTTAAACTATTATAAAATAAAATTCCCCTCTCTTCTTTACAAGCAGACTATGATTGCCAAACTGCCGGCTTTTTGTTATTTATATTTACCCCTGCAGGTTATACCTGAGGGGTTTTTTGAACTGCTGAATTTTTAACCTTTTGGATACCAAATTAGGGTATCTCAGTTAAAATATAAATAATAAAAAGGAGATTTTAAAATGAAAGTTTCAAAAATAACTTTGCCTATTTTTTTATTCGGACTGATAATATTTTTGCTAACAAGTTGTGCGGGTATAACCCCGGTTACTCCTACCCCTTCACCTGGAACCACTGATGAAGATAATACGGTGATTAATGGTACCATTAAGATGCCTTTTACCTGCTGTATTCTTAAAAGTGAAAAACAAAATACCAAAAATAATTCCACTAAAACAGAATCCTGGGCAGTGATTCCCGGAGCAGTAGTAGAACTTAAAAGCACTGAAAATTGTAAGACATTACTGGATACTACCATTAGTGATAAATCCGGAAATTATACATTTAAAGATGTAAAACCAGGTATTTATATTATTACTGCTTATTGTCCTTCGGATCGCAAATATTTAACAAAGGATGTTGTAGAGAAACCATTAGGACAAGCTGTTGATGCAGGTACACCGGATTGTAACTCCACTTCATTAGCTCTGGTTATAGAGTATCTTAAGGATTGTTATGGTGAAGACTATTCTTGCTTTAACAAGAAATCCAGTGTGTATAATATGGTTAAAACCATTGCAGGAGCTGTTAACCAACTGGACATCGATGCTATTGAAAATAATAGTAATTATGATGAACTTGTCACTATGGTTTCTGATGCAATTTATAGTTGCTGTGGGGTTATATCTCCCGGAACTACACCTTCTGCTGATAGTGGAGGAAGCAGTGGAACTCCCTCATCAGTTACAAAAACAACAATAAATGCCGCAGTTATTCCTGGAATCAAAGCACCAGTAACAGGCGAAGTCCCGGTGACGACAATCGCTGATATTGCCGTAAAATCTGCTGTTTCCGGCAGCTCTAAGTCGAATACTCAATACACCGGCACAGTGAGCTGGAAGCCTGAACATGATAAGTTCCAGGGAAATACAGTTTATACTGCAACTATTACTCTGACACCTAATGATGGTTATACTTTAAGTGGAGTACCTTCAAACTTCTTTAAAGTAGAAGGTGCTGATAGTATTTCTAACCCAGCAAATTCAGGTGTGGTGACTGCGATATTTCCCAAAACAGAGTCAGAAAAGTATACGGTTACTTTTCCCGGTCCGGATAATGGAAGTTTAAGTGCAAAGGTTGATGATGTTGCTATTAACAGTGGTGATGATATCGAAAAAGGAAAGTCTGTTGTCTTTACCGCAACACCTGTTCAAGATTGGCAGATAAAGGATTGGTATATTAATGGTTCTTCAATCGGATCAACTAATGAGACTTATACTATTGATTCCCTGAGTAGCGATATAAATATTACAG
>JAQVMU010000138.1 GCA_028703475.1 Atribacterota bacterium
ATTACTATGCAGTATTTTTTCTTAATAAGTCAGGCTATTATTTTATTCTCTAATATTTTTTGTAGAAAAATGTTGGAAAAACGGCATTAGTAAACATTGAGTTATAAATAACAAATTTACTTAAGAAATTTTTTAAAGCCAATACCTACATCTTGTTATTATGGTATAATAAAAAAAATATTCTATATTTTTTGACATCTTTTCTAACTGATAGAATTTTTTGTTAATACAATTGGATACAATATAGAAAATATTTAAAAGGAGGTTTTTTTAAATGGCAGTAGTAAAGATTATTGAAATTCTGGCGGAATCAGAAAAAGGTTGGGAGGATGCTACAAAGGTAGCGCTTGAAGAGGCAAAAAAAACAGTACGTAACATTAAATCAGTTTACGTAAAAGAGTTTCAGGCAATTGTGGAGAATGATGAAATTGTCAGATACCGTGTTGATGTTAAGATATCATTTGTTGTAAAATAATAAAAAAGGTTTTCAGTTACTGGTTTTCGGTTTTTAGTTTAAAAACGAGGAACCAGAAAAAAACAAAAATGGGGATGATCTCTAAGTAAAAGATTGTCCCCATTTTTTACTTTCTTATACAGGAAATAACCGGAAGATAGATAGTTTTCAGTTTATAGTTATTATTTTTCGGTCTAAGCTATTCAAAGAAGAAATATTTATAATAACAAAATTACATTAAATTTTTATTCAATTATGATAGCAATTATTGATTTTAAAACTAAAAACAGAAAACTATAAACTGCAAACTTAAAATGGGAACAGGTCCTTCTTTATGAAACTATCCCCATTTTTTTCAAGTTATATCACATTGTAAAGAACGTTTTTATCTTATTTTTCATTCAAACAGAAAACCATTCCCGTGACAATTATATTGTCAAAAGAACCGTCCCCGTGACAACTATTTGTTTAGAAAATTTGCGGCTGAATCGAGATAATAAGCGGCTCTCTCTACAATTGCTGGTTCGATCTCATATATTTCTTGCCAGCCGTTTTCTATGGATCCGGTATATTCCCTGGCTGCCCATGGACCTGTTCCTACCTGGAAACCGTTTGTCCAGAAATAAAATGGTGGCCAGTCAATTTCATAGTATTCCATATAAGCCAGTAAGTCTTCATGTTGCCAGTCATAAATGGGCGCATAACGCACCACACCATGCTCGTCTACATCCATACCTTCTTCACCAGGGTCATTTCCATCTATTTTTCTTCTGCCAACCAGAAACATATCTATATTATTTTTTTTGAAATACCTTTTTTGTCCCTCATTTTGCACCTGTTTAAACCAGACTGAGGCAATTTCAGCATGCTGAGGAAATAGCATATTCTTATTATCAGCCAGCCATTTCAAATCCTGACCGGTATTTACTATTTCCAGGCCTTCCGGTGCATTCTCTATTACCCAATCAACAACCTGCTGATATTCCAGATTACAGCGGACCCAGACATTTTTCTTAACCCCCAAATCCCTGCATATATGTTCCAAAACAATTGAATCCTTGCCACCGCTCCAGGAAATAGCAACTTTTTTTCCTTTTATGTGTTTTTTTATTCTGTCTCTGGCTTGTTCTCTTAATTTTACAATCCTTTTTTCAAAATCTTTATCATCCTGCAATCTTTCTCTAACATTTTCCAACTCTTCCAACCAGGCATCCTGTTGGGTATCCTGTTTAACGCCTAAGATAGTATCAACCTCCCTATCTTTATATTATTTATTTTATATTTTTAATATATATTTTTTTCAAAGACCATAAAGTGCCTGTCAGGGCTATAATAATCTTTCACAGCTATTCTTTCATTGACCAGAACTGTTGGACCAATCTTTGAACTAATATTATTGTAACTATTGTTCAAAAATAGTTTTTCTGATGCAATATTTTCCGGATCAATTGTAACCTCAATTCTTGTACAGCCCATTTCACCAGCTTTATTTTCTATAGATTCAAGCAATAATCCTCCCAGTCCTCTTCCCTGCATATCTGAATGTACACCAATCTGCCATAGAAAATAAGTTTTGGGATCATTCTGGGAAACAAATCCCATCTGCCAGCCTATTATTTTCCCCTGTTGTTCGGCAACCAAACATGTCGAAGAAAAATATCTCAACATAATTTTATAAAAATGCTGAAAATACCTTTCCAATGGCGGTGATGCAGATACAAAGTTATAGACCTGCAGAAATTCATCTTCCCGGGCATCTCTAATATGAATACCATCCCGCCAAATCTGGCTTTTTTGCATTTTCTTTTTTATTACCTGCTCATCACCAATATCAGCCCGGTAATAATAATAACCATTAATGCCTCGCAGCGCACCTTCTATCTGCTCATTGGCTTTCTTTAATGAGGGGGCATCAGTTAAAAGAGCAACTCCTCTTTCATCACCAACCCTCAACTGAGAAGAATCATCCAGTCCGCAACTATAATAGAGACTGGTATTATTTTGTCTTAACAATTCCTTATCAATTTGAATATTCAATATCTGGTTTGCTAACCTGGGATAATCATCCGGCACTAAATATTTACACAGGGTAGTATTAGGCAAAAATTGTCCTTTAATATCTTTAC
>JAQVMU010000139.1 GCA_028703475.1 Atribacterota bacterium
TTTTTTTTAATTCTCATTTTATACTCTCCTTAAAATTTTTTATATTTTAAATAATTAAAAAGTGATTGCCTTTGATTTGTTTTAATATTAGAAATATTTATAAGGAATGAAATATATAAGTTGCAATGATTAATAAATACAATTGGAGCAGAAAGCAGGCAGTCCGGCAGTCCCATTGGAGAAGGAAAATGCAAGCGGGACCCGTAACCTTGCGTCCCACTTAATCAAGTGGTTAACCTTTGTCAACTTAGAGCTTTTTTATTAGATAAACAGTCCACCTCCCGTAAAAATTACTACCTGAAATTCATGTATAAAATTCCTTTACTGTATTAATTAATTATCTGTAAAAGAATTTGATAAATAAAAAATAACCATAATTTAATGTATACTGTATGTAGTACAATATTATGGTTCATTTTGTTTATAAATGGACTTAATTTTCGCTCTATATTCTAAAATGGTTTAATTATGGATATAATTATTATATATTCTTATTTCTGTAATTACTGCTAAGATTATTATCAATACATTAACAAATGTTTTTTGTTGCTTTAAATATACTCTACTTATTTTAAAAAATCAATCTTTTTTTTAGAAGTTCTCCTTATACAATCCTTTTTCCAATATAAAAGGCATAACCGAAATACACTTTATGTTTGTAGTATAACTCTTTAACACAGCTGATAAGTTGAATTGAAAAAAATAATGGAAGAGAACCTTTCTTTGGAAGAATGCTTATCTTCAATTAAAATTATTAATCTTTCAAAAAAAACAATGATGAAATAGTAATAAGTAATCCAAAAAATAACCAGCTATACTGGTAATGACTCTGAATATCTGCAATATATCCAAATATTGTAGGCGATAATAACATTCCAATTCTTATCATAAGCAGTGCAAATCCAGTCGCCAAACCTGCTTTGTTACTACCAGCAAATTCCCCCACTGATGTCAGATAAACCCCGGGCCAACCAAGAACAAAAAAACCTAATATAAATGATAGGATAAATACTACCGTTAAACTCATTGACGGATGAATTAACAGAAGTCCAATAAATAGAAATACTATCCCCGTTGAGAATTCTATAATAAAAAGACTCTTCCTTCTATCAGTTTGATAAAACCTATCAGAAAAGCTCCCACAGATAATCAGCCCTATCATTCCACCCAGATGAAGAGTTGCAAATCCTACACCGGCCATTACTTTAGTCATATTCAGATCTTCAGAAAGAAAAACAACAAAGTGAGATAAGGTGGATCCTTCCGAAATACCGAAAATTATACCTAAAACACATAATCGAAATAGTGATTTATTCTTAATAAGGGATAAAATGTTGTACCTAAAAGAAGATCGTTTTTCTCCCTGATTTTCAGGAATATCAACAATATTTTTTATATAATTCTTTTCCTGATATAGTTTAAATATTAATGGTCCTATCAATAGTATAAAAACAGCAGTCAACAGAACTGTTATACGCCATCCCAGGATATTCCCAAGAAAAGGAAGGAAACTGGCTCCTACCATTCCTCCGATACCAAATCCTGTTTGTGTAAAACCCATTGATATAGCACGTTTTTCCCTGGTAGTTGTCAGTATAACTGCTTTTGTTACTGATGGCGTAATAAGACTAAACCCAAACCCTGCCAGAAAACCCATAAGTAATAAAAAATTATAAGTAGGTGACAGTCCATGAATTAATAAAAAAGCGCCCAAAAGCCCGATCCCAAGAAGCATTCCTTTTTTTGGTCCAATTTTATCGACAATTATACCGGTAAAAACAGAGATTAGTGCAGCACCGATAAAAAAGCTAGTTGAATAATAACCAATCTGAACTCTGCTTAAGACAAATTCTTCCCGGACAAATGGTAGCAAACCCAGAAATCCATTTTGTCCAATGCTTAAAGCAATATATGGAATAAAAAGAACAAAAAGAATTTTAATTAAATCGTACTTTGTATCTTTTTTTGGATTATCAGTCGATAGATTCAATATTTATTCCTATACTCATATTGTTAATGTTTAATTTTAATATTACAACTTAAATGGATAAAAAAGCAAAATAATATAATCTTGCGAGCATTTCATATCAATAAGAATATTGCCAATACTTTAAATATTGATTACCAAAAAACTTAAATTGCTATTAACAATGAAAAAAAATAACAAATGTTCCAAGCTCAATAAATATATTAAAAAAGTAATAAGAGGCAATGGTCTTAGAGTCAAGTAACTATTTTCTGTTTATATTGTAATCTTTCATTCTTTCCCCCTACTTACCTCAGGTAATAACCTACTTACATTTCTTCCCCAGGGGTACTTACCTGAAGTAACATGAATAATGCTAAGATGAATAAAACAATCTCTCAGGATTTCTCCTGGGAGAGAGGTTTTTAGTTTTCTGTTTTTAGTTTTTAGAAAAAGAGAAAATAATTTTTTACTCATAGCTGTATAGCCTGGAACAATGGAATAATGGAAGAATGCAAAAATGTTAATAAATATTGTAAATGT